>CAUHTB010000113.1 GCA_959608595.1 uncultured Veillonella sp.
ATATCGAGTAAAGGATGCCCTACAAAATCTACATTACATTTATACTTGCGATATGCTTCAGCTTCAAATGGAAAGATAGATGCTACCTTAGTTACATACTTACGGATTGTATTACCTCGACTACTATGCCATGCCCAAATCGTTGGAGCAATATAATACAAAACAGGAATCCCCAGTTCATGAGCCACCGCAGCTAATTTCATATTAAAACCTGGGTAATCTACACAAACGAGAATATCCGGTTTCTCCTTCATCATGACGCGTTTCAAATACGTGCGCAACTTAAAGAATTTTGGCAATGATTTCACAATCTCTACAATACCAATGACACCAAGATTCTTAATATCATACACGATACGAACACCAGCACGCTCCATCAAGGTGCCACCCATACCAAACATTTCTACAGAAGGATCTATTTCTCTCAATGCATTGGCTACACTTGCCGCATGAGTATCGCCGGAAGCTTCACCGGCGGAAAACATGACTTTCATTATGCATCCTTTCTGGAATTTACAAATTCTTGGTCAACAGCACAGATAACAATACCATGACGATCTGCCATATCAAGCACGTCTTGTTGTTGTACGAAAATAGTCTTTTCCGCTTCTACAGCTAGTACCTTACAACCACTATCAATCATAGACATGAGCGTTTTTATGCCTACTGCCGGCACATCAAAGCGTACATCTTGATTTGGTTTTTCGGTTTTAACGACAACCGCATCCCCACGGCCGAGCTCGCCACCTCGTAAAATACACTTATCAGTACCTTCAATAGCTTCAATAGCCATGGCCGCCTTATGCTTAACAACAACAGTTTGACCTATATCAAGGGCACCCATTTGTTTAGCTAGTTCAAAACCAAAACAAATATCAGCCCATTGCTCATCTGTAGGTTGTGCTTTTGAAAGCACTCCAACCTTTGGCATAAATGGTTTTAAGTATACGGTTTGATCTAATACTTTAAAGCCTTCTCGCTCTATTTCATCAACGATGGCAAGCATAATCGTATCATCTTTACGATTTTTAAGACGCTTTAAAACACCTAATGTTTTTAAATCAGGAAACGTAAGACCTTTAAAAAGAATCTCTTTAGTAACTTTCCCAAGCATGGTTAACTCTTCAACCTCTTCTTTTTTCAAGGTTTTGAAGATTTTACCTAGTTTAGCAACACCAATATCGTAGAAAGCATCAGCCTCAGCCTTTAGAGCCGGGTCTATATCAGGTACCACACCGATAACAACCACCTCGTGGCCCAATACATGAGCGGCACGCATGAATTCTACAGGCAAAACACCTATGCCCGCAATTAATCCTACCTTTGCCAAGACTATACCTCCTAGATGGCCTCACGGCCTATATATCAATTAGTAATTTCAAGTTCCCTATGAAAAGGCCTAAAAATAGACATAATCATATACAATATATTGTACTATAAATAGCTACTTTTTACCATTAAAAAGCCATGGTTTATGCCCTTTTCTTCATCATTTTATTATAATTCCCTTATTCCTTTTAAGCACTAAAAAATCTACGATTATATCTATCAAAACTTTTCTATAAATATAAAAATATAATGTAAATTATCATTGATATAAAACTCAACTAGTGATAATGCACACAAAAAGACCTCGTACATTGTACGAGGTCTTTTGAATTAGTCGCGACGTGTACGCATAATACCACGATCGGCATTGCGTAAGAAGCGTAATAAATTTTCGATTTCTACAGAAGAATCAAGCTGCATTTCCATTTCTTCAATAGCCTTAGATAAACTAAAACCAGAACGATAAATAATACGGAATGCTTGTTTCAAATCTCGGCGTACTTCTTCTGAAATACCTGCACGAGATAAACCAACAGAGTTAAGGCCGATAACACGCGCTGGTTGACCATCAGCAATAACGTACGGTGGAATATCTTGGACCACCTTAGCCATGCCACCAACCATAGCATTTCGACCAATCTTAACAAATTGATGAATACCTGCAAGGCCACCAATAACTACGCGATCTTCAACGATAGCGTGACCAGCTAAACCTGCACAGTTACTCATAATTACATTATTGCCAACAATACAGTTATGAGCCACATGTGTACATGCTTGAAGTAAGCAGTTATTGCCTACACGTGTTTCTTCACCTTCTCCAGTAGCGCGGCTAATAGTGACAAATTCACGGATAACCGTTTCATCGCCAATATTACAATAGCTTTTTTCGCCTTTGAATTTTAAATCTTGCGGTTCCAACCCAATAGATGCGTTAGGATAAATCTCACAACGCTTACCAATGGTTGTCCAACCACCAATTACAACATGTGCACCGATTTGTGTACCATCGCCGATTTCGACATGTTCGCCGATTACAGCGCCAGGACCTACGATTACATCTTTGCCCAATTTAGCATTTGGATGGACTATGGCTGTACTATGGATGTTGGATTCTGCATTTTCCATGCCTACAACTATCACTACAATCACTCCTCAATCATTATACAAGGGCAAACATGTATTCACCGCTAGCGCACAATTTGTCGCCAACATAGGCACGGCCTTCAACCTTACCCATTTTACCTTTGATTTTTACAATATCAACTTCCATACGTACTTGATCACCAGGTTTTACAGGATGACGAAAACGAACTTTATCAATACCTGTAAACATAGGTGTAAGACCTCGGTTTTCTTCAGGGTATAGCAAAGCAATACCACCAACTTGTGCAATAGCCTCAGTCAATAACACGCCTGGCATTACTGGATTACCTGGGAAGTGACCTTGGAAGAACAATTCGTTGAATGTAGCATTTTTAATGCCCACAGCGCGTTTCATAGGTTCTAACTCAACGATGCGATCTACCAAAAGCATAGGATAACGATGAGGTAAAATTTCTAAAATGTCTTCGTGATTAAGAATCATGGCTGTGTCTCCCTTATTTCTTCCATTATACTACGAGCCAATTTTGAGTTTAATTCATGACTCGATTTCATAGCAATTACATGACCTTCGATTCGTCCTAATAAGAATAAGTCGCCTACTACGTCTAATGCCTTATGACGAACTAATTCGTCATCAAAGCGAGGTACAGACAAACACTTCTCATCATCATAAACTAACGCATTATCTAAGGTACCACCTTTTGCAAGGCCCATAGCCTGTAATTGTTCTAATTCTTTCATAAATCCGATAGTTCTAGCAGCACTAATATGCTCTTTAAAGGATTCTGGTGAAACCTCAAAATCGCAATTTTGCGTACCAAGTAACGGATGACTGTTAACCGATGTAAATGTAATGCGATAGCCATCGTATGGCAAAATAACTACAAAACGATCACCATCATAAATAGCATGAGAGCGAGTTATTTTATATACATGACGTGGTGCTGTTTGTTCTTGAATGCCAGCCTCTTCTATAAGGCCTACAAAAATAGCACTACTACCATCACCTACAGCAGGTTCAGGAGAATCCATCTCGATATAACAGTTATCAATATTCATAGCACTGAACGCAGCCATAACATGTTCTACAGTGAAAACCTTCGCTTCACCATTTTCCAATGTAGTAGCGCGCATAGTGTTCGTCACATTATCAATGTGTGCTCGCACAGAAGGATGACCTTCAATGTCCGTGCGGATAAACACAATTCCTGTATTTTCAGGTGCAGGTTTAAAAACCATATTCACTGGTTCACCGCTATGAAGGCCAATCCCTTGATATGAAATAGCCTGTTTAATTGTTTGTTGTGGCTTACTCATAAGAAAGTCCTTTCATAATCTGAATTCACGTTTACTATACACCAATATGTATTATACCCTATTTGCATAGGTGATACAAGGAATTTACCATATATTCAATGATTTTGAAAGCATTTTTCACATAATTAACTTTATATAAATTTAATTATAAATAGTACTTTATACACCGTAAAATAAAAAGAGACTTTACTATGCTTTATTCATGCGGCATCTAAATCGACACTGTACAAATACACATGTAAAATCTCTTTATATTTAATAATTAGCGATATACATCTGGCGGAGTTTCAATATGCTCGCCATAGAAACGACGTGTCCACTTCCAACGGTTATGAAGCCAGAACCAATCTTCAGGATATCTTCTAATATAATCTTCAATAAACTCATTTAAAAGCGTTGTTGTTACTGCTATATCACGTTTTTTATCATCTGTACGCTCCACATAAATTGGTGGATGTACTTCAATCTCATGCTTCTCAGAAAATGGACTATAATGTATTGTCACAAAAATGATAGGTACATCTTGCATACGAGCCAGTACAGCTGGACCAGCAGCCGTCAATGTTTCATAACCAAAGAATGGTACAAGAACACCATCATCACCAGGATCCTGATCCATAATAAGGCCTAAAAAAGCACCTTTTTTTAGTT
>CAUHTB010000114.1 GCA_959608595.1 uncultured Veillonella sp.
ATGCCCCTATGACAGTTGTTGTAGGCAGTTCAGAAGGGGTGGCATGTACTTTTAAAGAGTTATCAAAGGGGATAGAAGGTCCTATAGGTTGTTTAGTAAGTCATGAAACCTATAACCTTATGAAAGAGGATACACGCTTTATATTCCATTGTTTTGGCAACTATGGTGATGCCTTAGCATTAGGCCATGACTTTTATAAAAGCCTATTATATTTTAACGAAAATCATGTTGCCTTAATCTTGGCAGAAGGTGTTGATGACGATGGTTTTGGTGTTGCCATTATGAACCGCATGGAAAAGGCCTCGAGTCATCATATCATTTATAAGTAAATTTACTGAAATAAAAATGTCCACTGATAATAGAAATATGTCTTTACATATTGGATGAATTTGCTATAATGTATAAAGTAATCACAAAATGTGATTAAGTAAGGATGTTATTATGAATATTTTATTTGTATGTACCGGTAATACTTGTCGTAGCCCTATGGCTGAAGGTATTACACGGGCCCTTGCAGCGGAGCAACATAAGGATGTGACGACTGTATCAGCTGGTTTATTTGCCGCCTATGGAGCAAAACCAACTGAACAAGCCGTGGAAGCCGTCCGTTCCATTGCAGATATTTCTGATCATGAATCGAGACCATTGACGATGGAGCTCGTGAATGCAGCAGATCTTATCATTGGTATGACGAAAGATCACAAATCTGTACTACTTCGCCAATTCCCGTTTGAGGAAAGTAAAATCAAAACGATTTCCGAGTGGGGTGGTCAAGATGGTGATGTTACGGACCCATATGGGTCTGATCAAACCGTATATAATCAATGTGCGGAACAAATTTATCACTTAGTAGAGGCTGGTCTTACATCAGTGCCTCAGAAGGCGTAGGAGATGAAATTATGAAAGTTGCAATTGGTTGTGATCATGGCGGATTAAATTTAAAAGTATCTGTTAAGGAATTGTTAAATGCATTGGGACATGAAGTAGAGGATTTTGGCTGCCATACAGCTGATTCTTGCGACTATCCTGATATTGCTGTACCTGTAGCAAATGCAGTCGTATCTGGTCAAGCAGACAGAGGTATTTTGATTTGTGGTACTGGTATTGGTATCGGTATTGCAGCAAATAAGATTGCAGGTATTCGCGCTGCTCTTTGTCATGATACATTCTCTGCTCATGCATGTCGTGAACATAATGACGCTAATATTCTCACAATGGGGGAACGCGTTATTGGTCCTGGCCTAGCTAATGATATTGTTGCCATCTTTATGGAAACAGAGTTCGAAGGTGGCCGTCACGCACGCCGTGTAGAGAAAATTAAAGCATTAGAGAAGTAATACATCATTACCTATATATATATTCGTTTTGCACGAGGAGGATACTCATGAGTTTCTTAGAAAAACAAGACCCTAATATTCAAGCTGTTATCAATCAAGAATTAGCACGCCAACGCGATAAATTAGAAATGATCGCTTCTGAAAACTTTGTTTCTCAAGCAGTAATGGAAGCTCAAGGTAGCGTATTAACTAACAAATATGCAGAAGGGTATCCTGGTAAACGTTATTATGGCGGCTGTGAAAATGTTGATGTTATCGAAACATTAGCTATTGAACGAGCAAAACGCTTGTTCGGTGCAGAACATGCTAACGTACAACCTCACTCTGGTTCTCAAGCAAACTTTGGTGTGTATTTCGCATTATTACAACCAGGTGATACTATTGTGGGCATGAATTTATCCCATGGTGGTCATTTAACTCATGGTTCTCCTGTTAACGTATCTGGTACATATTTCAATGTAGTACCTTACGGTGTAGATGCAGAAACTCAACAAATCGATTATGATGAGTTCCGTAAAATCGTTTTAGAAGCAAAACCTAAATTGATTATCGCTGGTGGTAGTGCTTATAGCCGTCAAATTGACTTCAAAAAAATGGCTGATGTAGCTCATGAAGTTGATGCTATCTTCATGGTAGATATGGCTCACTTCGCAGGCCTTGTAGCAGCAGGTTTACATCCAAATCCTGTAGAATATGCTGATATCGTTACTACAACAACTCATAAAACATTGCGTGGTCCTCGTGGCGGTATGATTCTTTGCAAAGAAAAATATGCAAAAGCAATCGACAAAGCTATCTTCCCTGGCATTCAAGGTGGTCCTTTGATGCATGTTATCGCTGCTAAAGCTGTAGCATTTGGTGAAGCATTACAACCTGAGTTTAAAGTATATGCACAACAAGTTATCGATAATGCAAAAGCATTGGCTGCTGCATTGCAAGAAAAAGGCTTAACAATTGTTTCTGGCGGTACAGATACTCACGTTATGCTTGTAGATGTTCGCAGCACAGGTTTAACAGGTAAAGAAGCAGAACACTTACTTGATGAAGTAGGTATTACATGTAATAAAAATACAATTCCATTTGATCCAGCTAGCCCATTTGTAACAAGTGGTATCCGTCTTGGTACACCAGCTCTTACAACACGTGGTTTACAAGTAAAAGATATGGAAGAAATTGCAGACATCATTGCAACTGTTCTTAAAAATCCTGAAGATAAAGCAATTCATGAAGAAGCAAGCAAACGTGTGGCAGCACTTTGTGAAGCGTATCCTTTATATTAATCTATTAGATTAACTATAGCACTTACATATTTGTAGTCCTATAAACCTATAAGTAGCATAAAAGGGGTGTGCCTAGGCATATCCCTTTTAATATTTTTATGGCATGATTTATCAATCTGTGATAGAGTAAATATGAATATTAAATGGATACCAATAGGGTATGTAAATTATTTATAGGAGGACAGTCATGAAAGTTAATGTTATGACACATCCATTGATTCAACACAAAGTTACATTGATGCGTGATGCAGAAACAGGCTCTAAGGATTTTAGAGAATTACTTGATGAGATTACTATGTTGATGGGTTATGAAATTACTCGTAACCTTCCATTAGAGGATGTAGAAGTACAAACACCTTTAACTAAAATGACTGGCAAACGTATTGCAGGTAAAAAATTGGGTATTATCCCAATTCTTCGTGCTGGCCTAGGTATGGTTAATGGTATGCTTAACTTGATTCCAACTGCAAAGGTTGGTCATATTGGCTTATACCGTGATCCAGAAACATTGAAACCTGTAGAATACTACTGCAAATTACCTTCTGATGTAGGCGAACGCGACTTTATAGTAACAGATCCAATGTTAGCTACTGGTGGTAGTGCAGCAGCTGCTATTACATTGTTAAAGGAAAAAGGCGCTAAAAATATTAAGTTAATGTGTCTTGTTGCGGCTCCTGAAGGTGTGGAAGCAGTAAATAAAGAACATCCTGATGTTCCTATTTATGTAGCGGCCCTTGATGAAAAACTTAATGATCATGGTTACATCTTGCCTGGTTTAGGCGATGCTGGTGACCGTATCTTCGGTACAAAATAAGGGGAATTTTGGAGGGGGAGTATTAAAATGATCATTATAAAATGTATATTGGGGTTTATTATTTCTTGTATAGTTGTTGATGGTTACATGGATTTTGTCTATGATCCAATATGGACAAAACCTATGTCAATGATTCCAGTGATTGCTGCTTTATTTTTAATACCAGCAATTATTGCAAATAAAAAAGGACGTTCCTTCTTCTTGTGGCTGATTTATAGTAATTTATTGTGGATTGTTGCTTTAGTTCATGCTTTTTCACTTAAGGATAATGATAGTGTTAAGGTTAGAGATAATAATCTTAAGAAATGCCCATATTGTGGAGAATTTATTCGTAATGAAGCTATTAAGTGTCGATACTGTCAATCTGA
Source organism: uncultured Veillonella sp. (assembly GCA_959608595.1). Taxonomy (GTDB): domain Bacteria; phylum Bacillota; class Negativicutes; order Veillonellales; family Veillonellaceae; genus Veillonella. Next base: position 3,800 of record CAUHTB010000114.1, read on the forward strand.
TTTATCAGAATTTTCATCTAAACACAACACTGATGAGAGCAATGGAGAATATGAAATAACTCCAATGGAATTAAAACCTTTTGAAGACTATACTAATCAGTCTAAATAATAATTTATCTAGAAAACGCCCTAGTTGGGCGTTTTTTTGCTTGAATAAAATTCACATAGGGTATAAAATAAATGTGTAAAGGTATTTTTTTATTTTAGGTGGGACGAATTTTGTTCACATGGGACGAAAAACGATTCATACAATCCCAACGGGTAAAGGAGGGACCCGATGAACGAGTTTCTAATGATATGTGAACGTATTGTTCCTGAAATTGTTAGCGTATTGAAGGAGCGATACAAAATACTAAACCACCTTGTTTATGAAGAGCCTATAGGCCGTAGAACATTAGCTACAGCAACGGATCTTCCAGAGCGAACCGTACGAAGTCATATTGAGTTAATGCGTGCTAATGGTCTTGTAGACATTTATAAACCAGGGATTTTTCTCACTGATGAGGGACATGCAATTGTTCCGAAGTTACGAAATTTTTTAAATGAGCTAGATCGTATTAACGAGCTAGAACATCGATTGACTGAAGCACTTCATATCGATAG
>CAUHTB010000115.1 GCA_959608595.1 uncultured Veillonella sp.
GGTGTCTTTTATTGTTAGTGTGATGCTAGGGTTAGGTGCGAATTATTGCGTAATAGATGGTAATGCCATCTCATAACGTACTGATTAACCTATTAAAGAAAGGAGGTAAGCCCTTGAGTGAAATAAAGCATCGAAGTGCCTTTTCTTTTGCGCTTCCTATTATGGTTCCTATGGGGCTCAGCTTCTTCTTCCTTGGATTAGGTTTTGGCTTGTATGCTACGAGTCAGGGATTACCTTGGTGGACCGCGCCTGTTTTGGCTAGTACAATTTTTGCAGGCTCTATGGAGTTCGTAACTATTGGGCTGCTGATGGCAGGCTTTGATCCTGTAAATGCTTTTATGCTGACCTTGTTTGTTAATGGGCGCCATTTTTTCTATGGTTTATCTGCATTACAGAGATATGTGAATATGGGGTGGAAATGGTTTCCTACCGTTGCCTGGATGTGTGATGAAAGCTTTGCAATTAATGTATCTACGAAGTTGCCTGATGATGTAGATGAAAAATGGTTCTACTTCCATGTATCGTGGCTTAATTATACCTTTTGGGTGGTGAGTACCTTTGTAGGGGGATTGTTTGGTGATTTATTAGCATCTGTAGATTTGCGTGGTATTGGTTTTGTATTACCTGGCTTATTTATTGTTATATTCCTTGAAATGTTATTTAATGCTAAAAGTAATAATATTCGAGGCTTTGGTGCTGTTGGAGCCGTTGTAGCAGTAGCAATGCTTTTATTGACGGGAAAATCCTTATTTATGCTTGCTTCTATGGGGTGTATGCTCGTAGTATGTTATATAGCGTATAAGTGGGGAGGTGTACATCTTGACTAGTTTTGAAATGGTTATGACCGTTGCTATTGTCGTAGCAGCTACATTACTTACACGTTTCTCCGCTTTTCTTATTTTTCCACCTGGTAAAAAGGCACCAGATTTTGTACAGTATTTAGGTAAAGCATTGCCTGCAGCTGTTATGGGTATGCTTGTTGTATATACCTTTAAAGATACAATTGTGCTTTCCTATCCTTATGGCATTCCAGAACTTATTGCTTTATTAGTAACCGTTGGCATGCACCTATGGAAGCGAAATATGTTTATGTCTATTGGGGCAGGTACTGTAGTGTATATGATACTTATACAAGCCGTCTTTAATGTGCCTAAATAAATTACAATAAAATAAACCACTTATATCTAACCTTTTGGGGCAGAAGTATAAGTGGTTTTCTTTTTATATTCTATTTTAGTTGTAATAATCTTTCTAGACCTGGTGCCGTGTGGTGATCTTCCAAGAAGTCTTGTTGATCTAATAACTCCATAACGTCCATGTCGATGTTAGTAAGCTTGAAGTCAAACACATCAAAGTTAGCTTCCATATGGCTTACGTTATTTGCCTTTGGCAATGGAATTATGCCTCGTTGGATGTGCCAACGTAAGATGATCTGGTGTTTACTAACGCCGTACTTTTCAGCCAAGCTCTTGATGATAGGGTGGTCGAAAATTGGTTGGCGATCACGAGTAAATGGAGACCACGCCATGCCTACTACTTGATGTTTACGCATTAATTGTAATAAGGATTGACGTTGGTTAAACGGGTGACACTCAATTTGGTTCACCACAGGTTTTACATTACAGTGATACAACAAGTCTATAAGGCGATCTTCGTAAAAGTTAGATAGACCTAACCCACGCAATACGTTTTGATCATATAACTCTTCCATGGCGCGCCAAGAACCATAATAGTCGCCAAGTGGTTGATGTACGAGCATGATGTCGATATAATTAGTGTCTAATTTTTTTAAGGAGCTTTCAACAGCACGCATTGTATTATCGTAGCCTGCGTCGGTATGCCAAATTTTTGTGGTAATAACGATGTCAGTACGTTTAACACCAGATGCTTTGATACCTCTGCCAACGGCCTCTTCGTTGCTGTAGTACGCGGCTGTATCGAGCAATCGGTAACCTACACTAAGTGCATTAGCAACGGCTTGCTCCGTTTCTCCTTCGGTGCCTGTTTTATAAGTGCCATAACCGATAGAGGGAATGAAGCTGCCGTTATTTAATATTCTAAAGTCCATCCGTTCTTCCATGAGAACCTCCGTTATATCCATAAATTAAAGGAATTAGCTTTCATACAATTCTAATTGATTTTATGATATACTAAGGTATTGATAAAAATCAATATGACAGGAAGTGACAGAATGAAATTAAAACGAATTTATTCTGTAGTTGCTATGCTTGGTGTTGTGATGATGGCCTTAGCCATTGCTGGTTGCGGTACAAAGACGGTATCCGTTGCTGATGTAACATACAAGGATATGCCGCTACAGATCCATAATGATGCCAATGTAACCGCTCTTAATAAGGCGACGGTAACGCCGACGTTAACAGGGCAGGTTGCATATGCTGTGAAAGTAGGCGACCAAGTACAACAAGGTCAAACCTTGGCCACTGTAGATACATCGGCTTTACAGCAACAGCTAGCATCCTTACAAGGTCAATTAGCGCAAGCGCAAGCTCAATCCTATGCGACATCCGTTACAACTACGACGGCAGCCTCTGTAGATAGTGGTCAATTAGCACAGGCTCAGAAGATGCGCGAAGCAGGTATGATTACACAAAAAGAATATGATCGCATTGTAGAACGGTCTCAACCACAAACTACGACAGTAACCACTGGTGGTGGCGGCGGTGGTGCCAATACGGCGGCTATTGAGGCTCAAAGTGCTCAAGTATCTGCACAAATGGCAGCATCTACAATCGTAGCGCCTATAGCTGGTACAGTGACTGCTATTTATAATGAAGACCGTCAAATGGCCATTGCAGATCGTCCGTTCATGATGATTCAACAATCTACACCAATGGTAGCATCTCTCAGCATCCCTCGTGATGCGGCGATGAAACTGGGTACACCAGATGCCAAAAAGGGTATTAAGGTACTCCTCAAGGTAGGTGACCAAGAGTTACCAGGTGAATTGACCTATGTAGATGTAACTCAGCCAGAAAATGTGCCAAGCGTTCTTGTGAAAGCTACTTTCAACAATGACAAAGGCCTTATTAAGGCTGGCGAGTTCTATACGCTTATCATCGAGTCAGATATAAAAGCGAAGATGCTCACTGTACCAAGCAAAGCGGTTCGCGAAAACCAAGATGGCAAATACGTATATGTATTGACTGAAAATAATACGGTTGACGTACGTGTCGTTGAGGTCGGTATGACAGAAGACGATGATGTAGCAATTATTTCAGGCCTAAACGAAGGTGATAAGGTAATTACAACCGACGGAAACTTTGAATTAGGTGAATCTGTTAAATTATAATGAACAACCATGTGGTTCTAGGTGCCCATGGTTAATACCTCGACCGAGGAATCTGATAGGAGGGATTATTATTTTAGAATTTAAACGTTTTGAACTAAGAGACAAACCATTAATCGATAAATATTTTGAACAACATCATTACGAAGCATCCGATAATTGCTTTACTACATTATTTATGTGGCAAGAGGCGTATGGTATTCGTTGGGCTGAGGAAAACGGCGTATTGTATATCCAAGGTGGCGGTAAACGTGAACCATTCCTATTGCCTCCGTTTGCCGGTAAAGATGCAAAGTTCCTTGATGGTTTGTTACGCGCTAAAGAATGGTTCGTAGAAAATAATTTGCCATTCCGTTTCAAAGGTGTTAGCAAAGTTGTAAAAGAGCGTATGGAAGAGTTATGTCCTGGTCGTTATGAATTTACACCTGACCGCGACAACTACGAATACATTTACAAATCTGAAGATCTTATCAACTTATCTGGTAAGAAGTTCCGTCAAAAGAAAAACCATTTGAACCAATTCCGTATGCAATATTCTAACTATGAATATATGCCAATCACTGAAGATATCATTCCATTGTGCCGCGAAACAGCAGCATCTTGGGTAGAAACTCATCATGAAGAAGGTATCGAAGATGAATTGGTTGCTATTAACTTATTATTCGATAATTGGGAAACACTAGGCCTTAAAGGTGGCGCCATCAAATTGTTTGGCCGCGTTGAAGCTTTCAGTATCGGTGAATTATTGAATGATAAAATGGCGTTGATTCACATTGAAAAAGCAAATCCAGATATCCGTGGTTTGTATCAAGCAATCAATAATGAATTCATTCGTCATGAATTTAGCGAAGTAGAATTCATCAACCGTGAAGAAGACATGGGCTTGCCTGGTCTTCGCCAAGCAAAAGAATCTTACAATCCAGATCATTTTGCTGAAAAATATGACGCAGTATATGCTAATGAAGCAGATAATGCAACAGGCGGTAAATAAAAATCTGAGCTATGAGGCCGATGTGCTTCATAGCTCATTTTTGTTATAATAGAAGTGTTAGCCTATCTATTTGACTGTACATTATATATCATCATGGCGAT
>CAUHTB010000116.1 GCA_959608595.1 uncultured Veillonella sp.
AGATGTAATCTTTGTAACTGCTGGCCAAGCCCAAGTTGATGCTAAAGAAAATGGTCGTGAGAACGTTGTTAACGGTACATTAGGTGCGATTTATGATGAAGATGGTAAATTAGTATTCCTTAAAACCGTTAAGGACGAATATTTAAGTCTTCCAGATTCTGAACATATTGGTTATGCTCCGATTGCAGGTGTACCTGAGTTCCTTGCTGCTGCAGAGGCGGAATGCTTTGGACAATCTCGTCCAGAAGGTCATATCCGTAGTATTGCTACTACAGGTGGTACAGGCGGTATTCATCACTTAGTTCATAACTATACAGAACCTGGTGATGAGGTGTTGACTGCTGATTGGTACTGGGGTGCCTATCGCATACTTTGTAGCGATGTAGGTCGTACACTTGTTACCTATTCTTTATTTGATGAACATAATAACTTTAACCATGAAGCGTTCCAAAATCGTGTAAATGAATTAGCTGCGAAACAAACAAATGTTGTAATTTTGTTTAATACACCTGGTAATAACCCAACAGGTTACTCTATAGAGGACAAAGATTGGGAATCTATCCTTAACTTCTTGAAAGAACTCGTTGCTATAGGCCGTAATAATGTAATCATTGGCATTGATGTAGCATACCTTGATTATTCTGGTGAAAAAGAAGAGGTTCGTGCATTCTTTAGTAAATTCAGTCATTTGCCAAAAGAAATCCTTACATGTGTTTGCTATAGCTTGTCTAAAGGCTTCACTATGTATGGGCAACGTGTAGGTGCCTTGATTGGTATTTCTGATGATGAAGAAATTGCTGATGAATTTTTAGAAATCAACAAATCTACAAGCCGTGCTACATGGTCTAATATATGCCGGCCTGCAATGCGTACAATGGCAAATATTGTAGCTGATCCAGCTAAGTTTAAAGCTTATGAAGATGAACGTAATTGCTATTATCAATTGATTCGTGATCGTGCTGATATATTTAAACAAGAAGCAGCCCGAGTTGGTCTTCCTATGTTGCCATATCGCGGTGGTTTCTTTATTACGATTCCTACAGATTCTGCTAATGCTATCTGTGAAGAGTTGAAAAAAGAACATATCTATGTTATCGCTTTAGCTAACGGTATTCGCATAGCTGCTTGTGGTATTCCTAAATTCCAAATGACAGGACTAGCTGAAAAAATTTATAATGCTATGAAACGACTCGGCAAATTATAATAGATAATTAAAACTTATACAAAAAGCCACTTGATACTTGTATCAAGTGGCTTTTTGCTATATTAGTGAATATCTTTATGTTCTTTAATGTCTTGGTCAGCTTTTTTAGCCAAGTTTTCGAGCGCTTGTTTAGGAGCTGTACGTTCACCTGTTTCAGGATCCACGAATTCAACACGGTCCAATGTATCTGTGATTTGGCCTCGAATGAAGCTTAAGTAAATCTCATAAAGTTCTTTTTTTTCTGCTAATTCCTCTGGTGTGAGTTGTTGCCCAGATTTTTTCTTTGCTGCTAGTTCATTTATACGTTTTAATGTATCGTTAATATTGCTCATATTGACCTCCTGTATTCTATATTAGAATAACATGATTTATTATAACATAGAACTAAATGAATACGTATGGTAAGATATAAGTTGTACGCGACTGTACTTTCACAAGTGAGAAAGGAGAGCTGTATGCGTGTAACAAAAGCAATAAAGGCAGAGCAATTGAAATTATTGGAAGAGCATTATTTTGATGCAAAACCTGCCCTTGAGTATACAAATGAATTTGAATTATTAGTGGCAGTTGTATTATCTGCACAATGTACGGATGAGAGAGTTAATATCGTTACTAAACGGTTATTTCCTGAACTAAATCATCCGGCTAAGATGTTAGCAATTGGGGTTACCAAATTAGAAACTCTGATTAAGGACTGTGGCCTTTATAAATCTAAAGCCAAAAATTTGATTGCAACTTGTCAGATTCTAGTAGAACAATACCACGGGGAAGTGCCACGGGAGTTTGATCAACTCGTTGAATTACCTGGTGTAGGTCGTAAGACTGCAAATGTGCTAGTATCTGTATTGTTTGGTACGCCAGCGATTGCTGTAGATACTCATGTATTCCGTGTGTCTAACCGATTAAAACTGGGTATTGCTAAAACACCAGAAGAGATGGAATTAAAGTTGCAGAAGGCAATTCCTAAAGAGGATTGGTCGGCTGCTCATCACTGGTTGATTTATCATGGTCGTAAACTATGTAAGGCTCGTAAGCCATTATGTGAAGAATGTTTTTTAAATCACTTATGTCCTTCAGCTGGAAAGGTTTAATATGAAAGTAAATAATGAAGAATTTATTGCCCTTTGTGCTACTCATGGCATTGAAGGTATTGATATTGTAAATGAGTTAATGCGTTTTAAAGTGTTAGACCAATTGATTTCTAGCAATGCTAGCTCCCGTGAGTGGGGCGTTACGGCTGATGATTTATATGCGTTAGCAGAAAAATCTACAGTAGAATCTTTTGGCCCTGTTCCATATGATTTGAATACATTCCAAGCTCTATATGGCCCTTCCTTTAGAGTCGAATTATTTGATTTTATTAGCGATACAGGTATTTTAGATGGTCTAGATGTTGGTACTATCTGGGAGACTCCTGTTCGTGAAAGTATCGAAGCCCATAGTAAAACGGGAGAACTCGTTCTATATGCTTATGTAGAAGAATACGCAGGTATGATTGAAGAAATCCTTCAATCTTATGAAGATAAAAAAGTTGTGCTTTATACGGCATCTCCAGTGTGCTATAGCATTTTGACACGTTTATATCCAATGGCGCAAATTATTAATCAATGGCCTCATCGCAGCTATTTTGATCATATCTTTACAGGAACGGTTGGCATGTTCCAATCCTCTGAAGATATTGTGGAAGAAGTGGCTAATGGTTTACATAATCTTGTTCCAGAAGGAACTGCACAATTATTCTTGCCTGCTACAATGGCACAAAATCAATTGGGCTTGAATAATATGGCATTGCAATTCTTTTTGAATCAAAAGCGTGTAGAAGCGATTCGTGAATGGACTCCATTAGGGGCTTACGAAATTGTATATGGCAAATATGATGTTAAAAAGATGCGTGTTGGTCTACGTGAACGCGTAGGAGAAGAATGGAAAACGATTAACTATATTCCGTTGCCTCATGGTGTGTTCGCTCAATTGCCAGTATTTACCGTATTAAATTATGGCTTGTCTTTGCGTTCTATTTTGCTACCGGGTGGTCAAACTGATGTAGCCTTAGGACAAGATGGTATTTACTGTATCGACAGCCGAGTTTCTGAATTAGGTCGTAAAGCTCTTGTTGAAAATGGCGCTTATTTCCTTACATTTAAACGTCATGCAGATCATGTAGATGTAGATATTACTACAGAAGCACCAAAAGAGGATATTTATTGGATGTTCCCAGATGCTGAATTAGCCTATATGTGGTATGCATACTTCTGTAGTACTATTGGTCAAACATTGATTCAAGAAGTTTCCATGCTCGTTCAAACAGATGAGTCATTCGGTTATATGCTTAGCAGCGTACGTCGACGCGTGTTAGATGTTAACGACGAGGCTCAACTAATCACATCTGTTCAAGCCGCTGATGAAGCGTATATCAAGGCTGTAACAGCAGCGACAGAAGATTGGAAATCTACAGTAGATGAATTAGGTGCTCAAGTTATGCCACCAACAACATCTATTGATATTGAAGATTATAGCGATTATAAAAACTAATTGTAAAAGTCTAATATTTAGTTTAAAATATATCGTATCCTAAAAAATATAAACTACTAAATATAGTAGGTATGAAACATACTACACGAATGTGTAAGAAAGGAGGACTCATGGCTGTTATTAATTTTGAAATCTTCAAAGTTATTGGTACTTTATCTGAAGATAAAGACGGTTGGAAAAAACAATTAACATGCACTAGCTGGGGCAAATATAATCCTAAGTTTGACCTTCGTGCTTGGGATAGTGAATATACAAGTATGAAAAAGGGTATTACCCTTTCTTTAGAGGAGCTCATCGCATTGCGTGACATCCTTAATGAAAGTGACTTAGAGACCATCCTAGCTGAGTCTATTGAAGAAAAACAAGCATCCAAGGAATAGTATTGGCAACTTGCATTTGTGCATATGTCATGCTATAATCTATAAGAATAATATTGATTGTCGGAAAGAGGTGTATAGAATGAAACAAGGTATTCATCCAGACTATAAAGAAGCTACAGTAACTTGCGGTTGTGGCAACACATTCAAAACTGGCTCTGTAAAAGAAGACCTTCGTGTAGACGTTTGCTCCAAATGCCATCCGTTCTTCACTGGTCAACAACGTGCGGCTCAAGCTCGTGGTCGTATTGAACAATTTAACAAACGTTACGGCAAATAATTTGT
>CAUHTB010000117.1 GCA_959608595.1 uncultured Veillonella sp.
AATACCCATTTCATCTAATTTCTTTTTAGTCCCATAATGGGTGTCGTTCCCTATCACCTCACGAGATGTAGCGGCGGATTCGATATAAATAGAGTCACTTAGTCCAGCCTGTTTAACAATATGCTTCATATAAAACTCTGCCATTGTTGAACGACAAATATTACCATGACAAATAAATAAAACCTTAACCATCATAACTCCTCTAGTAACTCAACAATCGATGAGGTATTAACGTACAAAGTTCGTAGACACTTTTTTCTCTTTATCGGTATCTGGATATGGTACCCCTTGCTCCTTAGCTACAGCAAAGCTACGCATCATCCAAACCATATTTCTCGCCAAGTTGCGCATGGTTTGCATACCTTCTTCATCTTGCTTAGCATCGTCGGCTACTAGACCATGGCTAATATTCCAATACGTAGAGCCTGCAATTGGCATTTGAGAAATACCAAAGTATTTATTGAGTACATCAAAGGATGCAGTTGTACCGCCCCGACGAGCTACGGCAATAGATGCACCAGGTTTAAAGGCAAATGGATTGGGCGTTACGCTTTCCGCACTATAGAATACGCGATCTAAGAAGGATAAAATACGTCCACTCGGATGTGCATAGTATACAGGTGTTGCAAAGATAAAACCATCTGCATCTTTCGCTTTTTCTACGAAGGCATTTAAATCATCATCCTTAAATAAACAATCGCCATGCTCAGAACAATAACCACATTGAATACAATCACGAATAGGTTTATTTCCTAGCTGAATGACCTCTGTATCTACATTGGCTTCACTAAATACCTTTTGTACCTCTTGTATAGCTTGCATTGTTGTGCCATTTACATGGCTACTACCATTTACGATTAGAACTTTCATATTATATCCTCCTAACTCTTACTTAAGAAGTTACATATTAACTAGCCTTTATATACTATCACAGAAATACAAAATTGTTAAAGTCTGCCTATCACAGCAAGCCAGTTAATATTGTCTATTTGCCGCTATAGAATAATTCACATAAACACTTTTACAAAAAAACTCTGTAGCAACTCAATTCAAGCTACTACAGAGTTTTCATATATTTAATTAAAAGTTATGTCGTACTCCTGCATCGATACGCCATGTATTATCTATGGTAGCACCAAAGTTTTTAGTGAATGTACCATATAGATATGTGCTAGGACGAAGGCTCCAAGAACCGCCGATTTCCGCATCAAGCCATGTATCCTTTAAATCTACAGTTGTTTGTACTGTTGGGTTACCTGGTGCAGAATATGTAGTATTTACCTTACCAGAGAATTCATGAGCTAGTGCTAGTTTTGCAAAGATATTAGATTTTTCTGTTTCTTTACCAATACCAATGCCAAGTCTACCTACGGCAGAGTTGACCGCATCAGATTTCACATGCATGGATCCACCGCCTGCAATAGTTGCATCATAGGATACACCATTTAAACGACCTAAAATAAATTCTACACTAGGGTCGATGTAGAATCCATTTTGTTTCTTAATGCGTTTACCATATTCAGCACTCAAGGATGTACCGTAAGTATGATAATTACCATTCAATCGTTGGCCACTAACGGAGTATAGGTTATAGTCATTAGATAATCTGTTACCACGAGCAATAATATCTAAATAACGTCCATCGTCATGTTGTTTTGTCCCATAAACGGCGATACCACCAAGTTTGCCATCACCATTACCGTTAGCGTAAGAATTACTAGATGTACTGTAATCAAGGGCACCACCGAAAATCCAACCATTAGATGCTTTATGGTCGTAACCGACTTGTACCCCATTATAGGTCATATGCGCATCTGCACCGTCTGTAATTTTAGATTTACCGCCAATGTATTTTGCCCATACACCTTGGTTTGTATTAGCTAGACGAAGATCTCCTAATCGGCGTTGTAAATCATTAGTGTTATTCTTCCATGCCATAGCAGTCGATGTAAGGGCAGATTTTGTACCGCTCACCAATGAGGATTCACTGCCTCGAGCACTCTTTGTTGTATCATCTACAACGAGATGACCTTGAGAATCAAAATGATCTGCCCCTAGGTCTACAACAGCACCAGGTGTAGTAACGCCTTCATTGATTTGAACTATTGTGCTAAGTTTCTTATCATTGCCTGTGTATTGTAATTTCTCAGCTAATGCTTGAACATCCTTTTTGTAGCTTGCATCGTCGATGGTATTACCGGAATGGTCGCCTTTCATTGTAATATGGCTATTATCCGCCGCATGTTCAACGATGATTTGCCCTTTTCCAGCTTCGCTTGCTGGTACGCCAGATTTATAAATAGCATTCACATAACCGCTATAGTTCTGAATTGTTATAGGCCGCGCATCGATAGGATGAATATTACCTGCTGCAGTTGGGTTAACACCACCTACAAGATTGCGAACCTTACTACCCTTGTATAGGTACGCTGCATTATCCCCTGATGGACGTTCTTTTTTAGGTGTAGGACGCTCCATGCCAATCCATTCATTATTCCAAGTAGCTCCGTTTTGTAGGTAAATATCTGCACCGGAATTATGAGGGTTTTTATTGCTTTCAGCATATTCATTCAAAACAGCACCGGTAAGGCTAGAGTTTGGTGTTGTGAAAGCTAGTGCTATATTAGTTGGTTCTACATTGTGATTTGGATCGCGGCCATAATCCTTGTTGATAAGGCCCACATTACCAACAGCAACTAAGTCATGAGTGCCTGGATGTTTACCATCAGAGCCTGCATTTACATAGACATCGCCCTCTTCAGCTACTACAGAATAGGTATCAGATGTTTCTACAGGATGAGTGATAATCTTACCGCCTCCATCAACAAGGATATGACCTCGTTGATTGACTTGTAAACCAGAGCCGATAGCATCGATATCCACATTACCTTTCACATGAATATTGGTATCCCCAAAATCTCGGTCCGGATTATCCTTGCTAAGACGTGGCACCTTCCCACCGTAACCAGCATAGACTGCACTCATATAATAATGGCCCAATTCACGTTTAGAAGCAGGCGCATCATTTTTAAGTCGAACCACTAAATCCTTATCTACCGTTAACTGGGACCCAAAGCCATTATAAATACCTGTAACATTCTTACTTTTACCAGCCTCTGTTAAACTTTTACCATGTACATTAACGGTTAATGTATCCTCTATGTGTTTAACCTCAGGTTGCGTTTGTACTGGTGACCCCATTGTTAAACCCAGCAATTCCTCTGCTTTATCGCTAGAAGCATTAATTTCTGTAGCCATAGCAGTATAAGAAATACCAGTCAAAACTAAGGCAGCCATCATAGCGGATAAATGGCGATGTAACTTCATAATAATCTCTCCTTTTACTTACCTTGTAGGCAAGCGTCCTCACAGAACACATTTACATTTTTATTTGCTCAAAAATGTAAAAAGGCCCCCTAAGTCCAACTTAGGAGGTCTTTTATAACTACACACTCATTAAATAGTACACACTATTATTCAGGATTGATGATGAAGGATAATGCGCTGAAGTATTTGTTTTGTTCCCCTTTAGTTTGTGTTGGGAAACCTACTTCAACACCTACTACGTTAAGGCCATTAGCGCTTACAGTCACTGTTGCTTTACCGTTAGCATCAGCTTGGCTTTCATTAGTAAGATCGTTAATTACGTCTTTGATTAAAGGTGCATTTGCATATGGTTTGCCTTCTTTCAAGACTTGAATTTCATATGTATCACCTTTTCTAAGAGTTAATGGGTTAACGGATGGAATGATTTGGATGAAAGCATCTTTATTATTGAAAGGTTTTGCTTCTGCATTCCAGTAGTGAACATCATATTTAATGGCATGTGTACTTTTTTGAGCACCAGGTACTTCTGTAATTGGTTTATGAACAGTTTTACCATCTTTGTCTTTTGTCCAATAACCATAGTCAAAGTCAGTTACTGTAATACCCAATTTATCATTTGGTACAACTACTACATTTTTTTCATGTTTAATAACTTGTACAGGAATTACCATGCCATTGTTATCTAAACCAATGATGCTTTTTACCATTTCTGGGCTATATGCATCATCAACAGGGCCTTCGCCAAGTACTAACGCTTTTTCATCTAAGCGATTAGCAAAGAATACACCATGAGCATCAACAGAAGAGTACACAGAGCCTACAGCTAAACCTACAGCAAATAAAGATGCTAAAATTTTCTTATTCATAAGAACCTCCATAATCAATAACTTTTTCAATAAACTTGTTATTATTATACAGCGTTACAAATATTTCGTATATACCAATACCCCTATCAGCAAGTTATTATGCGTATTTAGTATATTAACGCATTTTTATACCCATTAATCATAAATGATAAAATTATCATCTATTTTCATGGAGATATAATCCACAGGAATATGTTAG
>CAUHTB010000118.1 GCA_959608595.1 uncultured Veillonella sp.
AGTGATAACTGTGTTATTTCTTTACCAACATTAATTACGGAGTCTGTATCTCCAGATGGGAAGACTCGTAAAATCCTTGTTGAAATGACTGATCAAAGCCGGGTAGAAGCCGTTTTAATGGAGCAACATTATGGATACTCTGTATGTGTTTCTTCTCAAGTGGGCTGTGCCATGGGCTGTGTGTTCTGCGCCTCTACACAGGGTGGTTTATATCGTGATTTAACAGTGTCTGAAATCATTGGACAAGTTGTTATTTTCGGAGCTCTTACAAAAGAGCAAATCCATTCTGTTGTAGTTATGGGGGCAGGGGAACCATTACAAAACTATGATAATGTTTTGCAGTCACTACAACTATTACATGATCCTATGATTTGTAATATTAGTTATCGTAAGTTGACTATTTCCACTTGTGGGTGGGTTCCGAACATCTATAAATTAGCTGATGAAGGATTACCTATAACTTTGGCACTCTCATTACATGCTACAAATAATGAAGTGCGTCGTAGTATTATGCCAGTTGGGGCTCGTTATGAATTGACGGAAGTCTTAGATGCGGTAAAATATTATTATGATACGACTCAACGTCGTATCACCTTTGAGTATATTCTTATAGATTCAGTAAATGCATCTATGGAGGAGGCTCATGAATTGGGGCGAATCTGTAAAGATTTCCCAAATTGCCATGTTAACTTAATACCTGTTAATGGCAATGAACATATAGAATTATATAAACCATCTATTACGAATATGAATACATTTAAAGACATCGTTGCTTCCTATGGCGTATCTGTAACGGTACGCAAAGAGATGGGCGATGCTATCCAAGCCGCATGTGGGCAATTAAAAGCAGCTCATGGTCGGAAAAAGGAGAATCATGAATAATTTTGTTGGTTTAAGTAAAATTGGACTTGTGCGTCAGCGCAATGAAGATCGATTTTTTATAGACGGTCCTATTTGTGCTGTCACTGATGGCATGGGTGGATATAGTGGTGGTGAAATCGCTAGTACCTATGCTGTTGATGAAATTAAAGAGTATTTGGCCTCCCTTGAAACAGTGGGGCAACAAGATTTATGTGATGCTATTATTCATGCCAATGAACGTATAGCCAATCGCGTAGCTCATGAAGAACGTCTTGCTGGTATGGGCACTACTGCTGTTGTTACGGCCGTTAATGGTGACCAATTATACTGGGCAAGTGTTGGTGATAGTCGTTTGTATGTATATAGAGATGGTCTTTTACGACAAATTACTACAGATCATTCTATGGTACAAGAATTATTAACAGCTGGAGAGATTACAAAGGATGAAATGCTAAATCACCCTCAACGTAATTTATTAACCCGTGCAGTCGGTGTTGATGAAATCTTAGAGGTTGATAGTGGTGTAGAGTCTATTCTTCCCGGTGATCGTATTTTACTTTGCACTGATGGATTAAGTGGCTATGTATCTGATGATGTAATTGCCTCTGCATTACAATCAACGGATGATGATATGTTGGTTATTGAATCATTGATGGAAGCTGTATATGAAGTCGGAGCAGGAGATAATGTGACCATTGTGGTGGGAACAATCTAATCTAGAAATGGAGAAATAATGAGTACTATGAATATAAAAGGTATACTTCTAGATAACCGCTACCGAATTGTTGACAAAATTGGCGTTGGTGGAATGGCTGACGTATACCTTGGAGAAGATACCTTATTAGGTAGACAAGTAGCAATTAAAGTATTGCATGCTAACTTTGCTAATGATGATGAGTTTGTTACGCGTTTTAAACGAGAAGCACAAGCGGCGGGCAAACTAAATCATCCTAATATTGTAAATATGTATGATGTAGGGTTTGATCAAGATTTACACTATATCATTATGGAATATGTAGATGGTGAAACATTAAAAGAGTATATAACGCGACATGGAAGACTATCCATAGACGAGGCTGTAAAATTCACTATTGCTATCGCAGAGGGGTTAGAACACGCGCATACGATGGGAATTGTGCATTGTGATATTAAACCTCATAATGTCATTATTACTCGTACGGGGCGTGTAAAAGTAACTGACTTTGGTATTGCTCGAGCTATGAATGCTACCAATACAGTTATGTACACGAATTCAATTTTAGGCTCTGCTCATTATTTATCACCTGAACAAGCCAGTGGGAAACCAGTAGATGGTAATACTGATATCTACTCTTTAGGCGTAGTTTTATATGAAATGCTTACAGGTAAAGTTCCCTTTGAAGGGGAGACTCCAATTGCAGTAGCATTAAAACATGTACGTGAAAAAGTAGCTCCTCCAACTCGATATAATCCTTCAATCCCACCGCTTTTAGAAGCTGTCGTAATGAAGGCATTATCTAAAAACCCTGCAGATCGTTTTGATTCTATTTCTGACATGATAAGTGATTTACGATTGTCTCAAGGCTTTACAATGGGTAAAACTCAACGTCATGAACCATATGATTTTGCAACTCAAATGATCCCTGCTGTTGATCCTGAAGCACTTGAGGATTTCAGTGATATTCAAGAAGAGCAAAAAGATGAGGGTAAAAAGAAGAGCATGTTAAGTAAAATAGCATCTATCCCACAAAAATATATCGTCCTAGGGGCTGCCGTAATTTTTTTAGTAGCCTTCTTAGGTGCCTTCTTGAGTTATGGTAATTTCTGGAGTAACACAACTGTAGATGTACCTAATGTTGTTGGTAAACAAGTATCTGTGGCTAAAAATATTTTAGAAGATAAACATTTGCGTGTTTCTACAAGCGAGGTTACTAATCCTGATGTACCAGCTGGTCAAGTTATTTCTCAAACACCAGGTGCAGGAGAGAAGGTTAAAGAACAACGTACAATTCACCTTGTTGTATCTAAAGGTGTTGGTGATATTACAGTACCGGATTTGTCTGGTTTAACAGTAGACCAAGCTCGACAACGACTTAAAGATGTTGGTTTAGTTGTTGGTAAAGTAACACAACAGTCTGTAGATAATAAACCTGATGGTGTTATCATAGCTCAAAGTCCATCTGGTGATTCTAAAGTTTCTAAAGGTACAACAATTGATCTTGTTGTAAATAAAGCAAAAGCTAAAAAGATTCAAATGCCAAATGTTATTGGTATGACTTTAAAAGATGCACGAGATACATTGAGTAATGCTCATCTTGGTGTTAATCAAGTCGCTGGTTCTGTAGAGGAGAAATCTATTGTAACAGAACAAAGCATAAAAGCTGGCGATGAAATTGATGAAGGTACTGCAGTAAATCTAACTACTGAATATAAAGATGATAAAAAGAAAAATGATAAAAAATCTGACAGCAGTAGTAATAAAACTACTGGTACGGTAGATATTACAGTGCCGGCAGGCTCTAAAAACCAAGAGCTAAAAATTGTCGTAAAAGATGATGACGGTTCTGCTGTTATCTACGATGATACAAATAAACCTGGTGATCGTATTGTTAAAAAAGTGTCTGGTGTAGGTAATGTTCGCATTGAGGTTTATCTCAATGGTGCATTAGTACAAGAAACAGCATTATAGGGGAATTATGATTACAGGTATTGTTGTCAAAAATATGAATGGTTACTTTTATGTACAAGACGATGCAAGTACCGTTCATGAATGTAAAGTTCGAGGTAGATTAAAGAAAGGTCGCTATAGTTTACTTGTCGGTGATCGTGTTACGATTTCTGAGGATGGATTCGTTGAGTCCATCCTCGATCGTCATAATTCCATGGTTAGACCTGCGGTAGCTAATATTGATCAAGTCGTATTGGTTGTAGCTGCTCATGAACCCGATATTAATGAGCTTTTACTAAATAAAATGCTTGTCATGATTGAACATGCAGATATCCCGATTGTATTATGTATTAACAAATGTGATTTGATGGATCCAGATACAGAAGCCATGGTAAAGCTATATAAATCTATCGGCTATGAAGTATTGATGACATCTACATATAATATGACAGGTATTGATGAGTTACGTCATGTGTTAGAGCATAAGGTAACTGCCTTTGCAGGTCCTTCTGGAGTTGGTAAAAGTAGTCTATTAAATGCTGTTGATCCTAAGTTTGCATTCCAAACGGGTGAGGTTAGTGACAAAATAAAGCGCGGTAAACATACCACTCGTCATGCTTCTTTATATAGTTTGGATTCAGATTCTTTTATTATGGATACACCTGGATTTAGTGCGATTGAGTTTAACGATGTTTCATTAGAACGGTTACCTACATTATTCCCTGAATTTAGTAATTATGTTGATACATGTAAATTTAATCCTTGTTATCATGAGCATGAACCTATTTGTGGCATAAAAGATGCTTTAGATGCAGGCCATATTCATCAAGGACGATATGATGCTTATATGTCTATACGTAATGATATAGAAA
>CAUHTB010000119.1 GCA_959608595.1 uncultured Veillonella sp.
ACAATAGCGACAGAAGTGACTACAAGTATCATATGCACCTATATCACCATGTAAATAACAATTACACTCAGGTCTAGCTGGTGTAAGTTTAGGAGCTTTTAATATAACATTCCAGGCCCGTTCATAACAATCTAGCGTAAGACAGCCCTCTGTATTAACACCTAATTCTTTGAAAACGTCCCCTTCTCCACAGGTTTTAAGTATCATATGATGAGAATGAGCTATAGATACTAATTCTTTAATGATCTTCTTTTGAATATCTAAACTCGGTCTATAGCCTTCGGGAAAGTTCTGAGCTACCTTATCAAATATATCTATGAAACTGACAACTACAGTATCTGTGTAGCCTTCTAGAGACTTAGCCATTTTATAAAAGCTTTCAAAATGAAAATCAACTGTATAATTGTGAGTTAAAATAATAGGATCATAACGCCACACCATGGACTGAGGATTACGTTTTGTAGATATGTGTTTAAATCCGTCTATTACTAAATCCACTTGTGGTACATTAGTCTCTATATCTGCTCCATATGGAGTTATAGTCATATGCCAATACTGTCTATAATCATTTATTTCATGTAAGAGCGGAATGAAAGGCAACGGATTCTTTGTACAAAACGCAATACCATCTACAACCTCATGATTGATAGGATATCGTGTTATCTGCATTGGATTATAGGGATTGCGTACATCTACAAATCCTTGGCGGACGCGATTAATTAACCATTGCCCATAAAAGGCAGGAATATCCGTACGCTGTCCCGTCTGTAAAATCATTGTCCTGCCCTTTCATAAAACAAAAATATAGATGTATTATATCATACTCAATATTAATTATTTATGGAGTAAGTGTGATATTTATAGTATGGTACATTCTCATTTTATGGTACTATTAAGTGTATTAAAAATGAGGAGAACAGAAAAAATGAATGATATATTTGAAAAAAATCATCCTATGAAGGATGATAAAAAGTTTATTACCTCCTATTGGAGTGACCGAGCTCGTGATTTTGGCTCTTTACGAGCTAAAGAATTAGAAAGCCCTAAACTTAAGCTTTGGCGTGATGAGTTAATGAGTCATATTTTTGATTCTGACCGTTCTTTACGTATTTTAGATATTGGTTGTGGTGCAGGTTTTTTCAGTATTATTCTCTCTGAAATGGGTCATACAGTACATGGTATTGATATTACCCCAAATATGATTGATGAAGCTAACCAACTGGCCGAATCACTAAATTCTGATGCTACATTCTCTGTTATGGATGCTGAAAATTTAAGTTTTGATACGAATACATTTGATATCGTTGTAGCTCGTAATGTAACATGGAATTTACCACATCCAGATAAAGCCTATGCTGAATGGTTACGTGTCATCCGTCCTGGTGGATTAATTCTAAACTATGATGCGGAACATGCACGCAATCATCATAATTTACCACAATCTGTACATCATGCCCATGAACATGTGAGCAATGAACTAAAGGAACGTTGTCATACAATCTACCATATGCTAGAGATTTCATCCTACACACGTCCTCAATGGGATAAAGAACTACTCATTAAAATGGGTGCCAGCTCTGTATCGATTGATCCTACTGTAGGTCCTCGCATTTATAGTGAAGAAGATGAATTCTATATTCCAGTACCTATGTTTTTGGTAAAAGCCATTAAATAATCATTTAATAATTGCTAATAACTTAATAAAACTATTATATACAAAAGAAAACCCACTCCATGAAATCTCATGAGTGGGTTTTCTTTATATACTAATCAATACGTTAGTTAAAAAATTTAGTTACTAAAATATTCTTGAGCCTTAGTGATTTCTGCGCGAAGTTTTTCTTCATCAATAGTAAGCAGTTCTTTGTCTTTCATAAGGACTTTACCGCCTACAATTGTAGTATTAGCATCAGAACTGTTTGCGGAGTATACAAGTGCTGCTAAATCGTTGTAACGAGGCATCCAGTGCATACCAGATACGTCATATAATACGATATCTGCGCGATACCCTTCTGCTAAAACACCAAGGTCTGTATAGCCTAATGCTTTTGCACCTTCTACAGTGCCCATATTCCAAGCTGCTTGTGCAGGAATGGCTTTAGGATCGTAGAGACGTGCTTTGTGTAAGGTAGCAGCAAGGCGTACTTCTTCGAGCATATCCGCATTATTATTAGAAGCAGAACCATCTGTACCGAGACCAACAGTAATACCTTTACTGATCATTTCAGGAACTGGTGCAATACCACTTGCTAATTTAAGGTTAGATTGTGGATTATGAGCAACAGCTACATTGTTTTCTGCCATAATATCCATATCTTCGTCTGTTACATGAACACAGTGTGCAGCTAATGTAGTATTCCAGAATAACCCTAAATCATGCATATGAGCAATTGGTGTCTTACCAGTAGCTTTTATAACATTCTCTACTTCCCCTTTTGTTTCGGACAAATGCATATGAATGCCACAATTTAGTTCATGAGATAAAGCGATAACCTTTTCCATGTACGCATCTGGACAAGTATATGGTGCATGCGGTCCAAGTAATACCTTGATACGGTCATTATCAAAGCCATTCCATGTGCGGAATAAATCAGCATTTTCAACTAATGCTTGATCTGCTGTTGGGGATACACCTGCTAAGCCACGAGATAGTACGGCGCGAATACCAGTTTCTTTTACTACCTCAGCAGTAGTATTCATGAAGAAATACATATCACTAAAGGTTGTTGTACCAGAACGCAACATTTCAGCGATGCCAAGTTGTGTGCCATACCGTACATATTCATCGTTAAGCTTTGCCTCAGTTGGCCAAATAGCAGTTTCTAGCCAGTCCATGAGCTCAAGATCATCTGCATAGTTTCTAAATAAACCCATTGCAATGTGCGTATGTGTATTAATAAGACCTGGAGCAGCCAATTGGCCTTTCCCATCTAATACATCCTTAGCAGACTCTTTAGCCTTTTCTACTTCACTATTCTTTACAATAGATGTAATAAAGCCATTTTCAATTTCAATGGCATGATTCTTGAGAACGCCCTCATTAGTTAAGACGTCTACATTGGTAATCAATAAATCAGACATAAGCTTCCTCATAGGTATAACCGAGCTGAAATAGCTCGGTTATATTTGGTTAATTAATTTACTTTTGTAAGGTAATCGATTTGATCTTGTGTTAAGGAATCTAAATCGTAACCCATGGAATTTAATTTAAGTTTTGCAATTTCCGCATCTAATTCATGAGGCAATACATATACCTTAGGGTCCATATCTTTACCATTATGCAAAATATGTTCTGCTGCAAGGGCTTGCATAGCAAAGGATAAATCCATAATTTCTGCAGGGTGACCATCACCAGCTGCAAGGTTAACAAGGCGACCTTCAGCCAATACATAGAGTTTACGACCATCTGCCATAGTATAGCCTTCGATGTTTTGACGAACACGTTCATGACTTACTGCAAGTTCTGTAAGATCAGCTACATTAACTTCACAATCAAAGTGACCAGCATTACATAAGATAGCTTTATCTTTCATTACTTCATAATGTTCTTTTACAATAACATCTTTACAACCTGTTACAGTACAGAAAATATCCCCTACTTTAGCAGCTTCAATCATAGGCAATACTTTGAAACCATCGAATACAGCTTCAATAGCTTTGATTGGATCTACTTCAGTTACATATACATGAGCACCAAGGCCTTTTGCACGCATAGCAACGCCTTTACCACACCAACCATAACCAGCAACAACCACGTTTTTACCTGTTACTGTTAAGTTTGTAGTACGCATAATACCATCCCAAACGGATTGACCTGTACCATAACGATTATCAAAAAGATATTTACAGTAGGAATCGTTTACTGCAATCATAGGGAATGTCAATTGTTTAGCATTCTCTAATGCATATAGACGATGTACACCTGTTGTAGTTTCTTCACTACCGCCTAACAAACGTTCTTTTGCATCTTGGCGTGTTGTGTGCAACAAGTTTACCAAGTCCCCACCATCATCGATAATAATGTGTGGTTTATGATCAAGAGCCTTGTTAAGGAAGTTGAAATATTCTTCCTCAGTACAATCATACCAAGCATATACAGTTAGACCCATATCAACGAGACCAGCCGCAACATCGTCTTGCGTAGATAATGGATTGGAACCAGTTACAATAACATCAGCGCCACCGCGTTTTAATACAGTAGCTAAATATGCTGTTTTTGCTTCCAAGTGAACACTTACGACAATAGTTTGACCTTTGAAAGTTTGTTCTGCTTCAAAACGATCGCCCAATGTATTCAATGTAGGCATAAAGTTAGAAACCCAATCAATTTTTTTACGGCCTTCTGCAGCTAAAT
>CAUHTB010000120.1 GCA_959608595.1 uncultured Veillonella sp.
CCGAACAAGTTTGTTGTCACGATAACGTCAAATTGTGCAGGATTTACAACGAGTTGCATTGCTGTGTTATCTACGTAGAAGTAATCTGTTGCGATGTCTGGATTAGCTGCAGCTTTCTCTTGAGCGATTTTACGCCATAAACGAGAAGAAGCCAATACATTTGCTTTATCTACGGATACAACCTTTTTGTTACGTTTGCGAGCTGTTTCCATAGCGATGTCCATGATGCGCTCTACTTCGTAACGGCTGTATGTTTCTTTATCCCATGCGAACTCATTAGCACCTTCACCTTGTGCCTCTTCTCGTTCACCGAAATAAATACCGCCAGTCAACTCACGAACAATAACGAAATCTACATCTTGTACGAGTTCCTTTTTAAGAGGGGAATACTCTTGCAAGGATGGATAGATTTTTACAGGACGCAAGTTACAGAATAAACCAAGCTCCTTACGAAGGCCAAGGATTGCTTTCTCAGGACGGATAGCAGGATCTACATTATCCCATTTAGGACCGCCTACAGCGCCAAGCAATACAGCATCAGCCGCTTTACAAGCCTCGATAGTATCCTCAGTCAAAGGCACACCGTATGCATCGATAGACGCACCGCCCGCTTTTTTATCAATCCAATTAACCTTTACACCGGCTTTCTCAAAAGCCACATCACACACAGCCTTCGCTGCAGCAATAATCTCAGTACCGATACCATCACCAGGAATCAATACGATATTCTTTTCGCTCATATTACCTCTCCAATATATGTAATTTCCCTCAGCCACAAATCATTCAACATATTGCTAACTAAAGGGATTTTAATTTTGCTCAAAACCGTAAAAGATAAATACGTAGATCCGAGGTGCATGCGCTAACGCGACTTTAGTAGGTCAAGGCAACGCCGCAGACCGTTAAGCTAGCTGGAGCGGCGGCGCATCACCGAGGATCGGCAACGTAGTATTATTTACGGTTTTTAGCAAAGTTCACAAGACCGCCAGCTGCTGCAATATCTTGAATGAATTGTGGCAACTCAGTCCCTTGGTATTGTTCGTTTTTAGTCAAGTTGTACACGATACCTTTAGACAAGTCTACGCCGATAGCATCGCCTACTTCAATGCGATCAACTTGTTCACCGATTTCAATTACTGGTAAACCGATGTTGATAGCATTACGGAAGAAGATACGTGCAAAGGAGTGTGCTATGATAACAGGCACGCCTTTCGCTTTGATAACGCCTGGTGCATGTTCACGAGAGGAACCACAACCAAAGTTTTTACCAGCTACCATGATTTCGCCAGCTTTTACATTAGGAGCGAAAGTAGTATCAATATCTTCCATGGCATGTTCAGCCAATTCGTTCCAGTCAGCAATCGCCAAGTAACGAGCCGGAATGATTACGTCTGTATCTACATCGTCGCCGTAGCGCCAGATTTTTTTGCTTTCAAAATCCATATTAAACCTCCTCAGGGCCTGCAATGCGGCCTAATACAGCACTTGCTGCCGCCACGTAAGGGCTTGCCAAATATACTTCAGAATCAACGTGACCCATACGACCACGGAAGTTACGATTTGTAGTGGAAACTGTACGTTCCCCTTCAGCCATGATACCCATGTAACCGCCAAGGCATGGACCACATGTTGGCGTGGACACAGCACAGTCAGCTTGAATGAAGATGTCCAATAAACCATCTTTCATAGCTTGGTCATATACATCTTGGGAACCCGGGATTACGATACAACGAACGAATGGAGCTACCTTGCGGCCTTTGAAAATTTCCGCAGCTGCCACCAAGTCTTCATAACGGCCATTTGTACAAGAACCGATGATAACTTGGTCGATTTTAATATCTTTGTCGATTTCGTTGATGTAATGTGTGTTGGATGGCAAATGAGGGAATGCTACAACTGGTTGCAATTTAGACAAGTCAATGGTAATCGTTTGAGCATACACTGCATCAGGATCAGGATTAATAGGTTCTACAGGACGATTTACGCGACCTTTAATGTATTCTTCAGTAATTTCATCATATGGGAATACACCACATTTACCGCCAGCTTCGATAGCCATGTTACAAATTGTAAGACGATCAGCCATAGTCATGTGTTGTACGCCGTCGCCAGAGAATTCAAGCGCCATGTAACGAGCACCGTCTACGCCGATTTGACCGATCAAATCAAGGATTACGTCTTTACCAGTTACCCATTTGTTAGGTTTACCGATAAGCTCAACCTTGATTGTTTCAGGTACTTTGAACCAAGTTTTACCTTCTGCCATAGCAACGCCCGCATCAGTGGAGCCAACGCCTGTGGAGAATGCATTTACCGCACCATATGTACAAGTGTGGGAGTCAGCACCGATCATCATTTCCCCAGGACCAATAAGACCTTTTTCAGGCAAAATAACGTGTTCAATACCCATGCGACCGACTTCAAAGTAGTTTGTAATACCATGTTCACGTACGAAATCGCGCATGACTTTCGCTTGTGTAGCGGATTGAATATCTTTGTTTGGTGTGAAATGGTCAGGCACCAAGTAGATTTTATGACGGTCAAATACAGGTTTGCCGATTTTCAAGAACTCTTTACGCGCTGGTGGGAATGTGATGTCGTTCATCAATACCGCATCCAAATGACATTCGATGATTTGGCCCGGTTTAACAACATCAAGACCCGCGTGGCGAGCCATATTCTTTTCAGTAATGGTCATACCCATATTATTCTTCCTCCTGTTGTTCTAGCTCCATAGCTAGGAATACTGAGTTAACTGCATTAATATATGCATTTACACTTGATTTAACGATATCGGTGCTGATACCACGACCATGGTACAAGCGACCGTTGTATTCTACCTTAAGGGTTGCTTCCCCAAGAGCATCTTTACCGGCTGTAATAGCACGGATTTGGTAGTCTTTTAAGCTTATTGGCAAGCCCACCACACGTTCAACTGCTTTAAGGGATGCGTCTACTGGACCGTCACCAACAGCAGCATCTGCTTTCTCCCCTTCTGGGGTCATGAGGCGAACGTCAGCGTATGCGTAGCCTTTTTCACCTAATTTGTAGTATTGAGCCACGAGCTCGAATGCTTTTTTATGATGTAAGTTATCTACTACAAGAGCGATAATATCATCATCGTATACTTGTTTTTTACGGTCTGCCAATTCTTTGAATTTAGCGAAGAGATCGTTGATTTTCTCTTCTGTGAAAGATTGGAAACCAAGTTTTGCCAAATGATCAGCAAAGGCATGACGGCCAGAGTGTTTACCCAATACGAGGTCTGTTTTTTCAGCCCCTACGGACTCAGGAGTCATGATTTCATACGTTTCAGGGTTGCTCATCATACCATGTTGGTGAATACCAGACTCATGAGCAAAGGCATTAGAGCCAACGATTGGTTTATTTGGAGGAACTACAACACCTGTTAAACGGCTCACAAGTTTAGATACTTTCGTAAATTGTTTTGTATCGATGTTCACTTGAAGGTCGCCGAAGTAATCATGGCGTGTTTTAAGAGCCATTACCACTTCTTCAATCGCTACGTTACCAGCCCGTTCGCCTAGGCCATTAATTGTGCCTTCTACTTGGCGTGCACCTGCTTTAATAGCAGCTAATGTATTCGCATTGGCAAGGCCTAAGTCGTCATGGCAGTGAACAGAGATAATTGCATTTTCAATGCCTGGTGTATGTTCTTTAATGTAGCGGATTTTATCACCGAACTCATTAGGGTTCATATAACCTACTGTATCTGGTACGTTAATAATTGTAGCGCCACCAGCAATTGCAACACCAAATACTTGGCATGCGAAATCTAAATCAGAGCGTGCCGCGTCTTCACCAGAGAACTCGATTTCATCAACCTTACCTTTGGCATATGCCAATACGGACTTAACCTTATCCAATACCTCTTGGCGAGTCATTTTTAATTTATATTCCATATGAAGTTCAGAAATAGCAATGAATACATGCAAACGGCTACGTTCCGCATCTTTCAATGCATCAATCGCTTTTTGTACGTCCTTTTCATTAGCACGTGCCAACGCACAAATTGTTGCGCCTTTCACTTCGCGTGCAATCGTTTGTACTGCTTCAAAATCTCCAGGGGATGCTGCTGGGAAACCAGCCTCGATTACATCGATGCCGAGGCGTACTAGGCCTTTCGCAATTTCAATTTTTTCAGGAGTTTGTAAAGACACACCTGGTGTTTGTTCCCCATCACGAAGGGTTGTATCGAAGAAATATACGCGATT
>CAUHTB010000121.1 GCA_959608595.1 uncultured Veillonella sp.
AAGGAAGAACTACCGCAGTTAACTACTAATACGTTCATTGATTAACCCTCTTTCTGTTGTGTAACTTGAATCTTGTTTTGAATTTCTTTGCTGATATCAGCACCTACCTGATCCTTTTCAGGATATTGGTAGACTATATTCCACAATACGCCATGATCTAAGAATACGTATTGAGAAAATCTAAATGTTTGCCCTTGAGTTGTATAAGTCACATCAAGCTTTTTAGCAGACGCGCCTTCTAAAGCTACAGACTCTTCTTTGATGGTGCCGCCAATTTTAGTAAACTCAGATTTGCTACGGTTAACATACTCATCCACCGTTGGCAATGGTTTATTTTCACCGGCACGCAAAGCCTCAACCTCAATCACCATATGGTCTGTAACAGATCCATAAATGTCAATTGGATACCCATCATCAGACATATTTTTTGTGCTTTTACCCATTTCATAAGGCAAAGCAATGGTAATTTCAGATTGACCAGCACGGATAACTTGATGGCCAAAACTATATGTATCCATTACATTTGTAGAGCCACATCCCGCCATTGCTAGTAGCGCAGCACCGAGCAGAGCCCCTTGTAATGTACGTTTCCAATTTTGTTTCATCATATACCTCACATCAATTCAGCATTTACAGTTAATTATAGCCTATAGAACAAATAAAATCTACAAAAAAATTTAGTTTTACACACATTTTTTACGTCTATTTCTTTATTATACGGTCTCTTAAGTTCAAAATTTATTTACAGTCTTTCTATGCTTTGTTACACTAACACTAATGAAAGGAGTCACTATGAAAGCCATCGGTATTATTTGCGAATACAATCCATTTCACAATGGTCATGCACATCAACTACATACATTAGCTACAAGATATCCTGATGTATTGCGCATCTGTATTATGAGTGGCTCCTTTGTACAGCGTGGCGAACCAGCCCTTTTCTCAAAATTCGATCGCGCTCGTTGGGCTATTCTAGGCGGTACAGATATCGTTATCGAACTGCCTACGCTTTATTCGTTAGGTAGTGCTCAACTATTTGCTTCAGGTGCCATTCAATTAATTAAATCTTTATCTATTGATATGCTGTCCTTTGGTTCTGAAACAACTGATTTAAATCAACTCATCCTTACGGCTAAGCGTATGGATTGTGAAAGCACCCAAAATGAATTACGCAATTATTTAAATGAAGGCATGTCCTATAGTACAGCCTTCCGTAAAGCGCTAGGCTCCGAATCACTTAGCACACCTAATGCCTTATTAGGGCTTGAATATATTCGTGCTGCATTAAAATATCACCCAAACTTAGAACATATTCCTATTCAGCGTACATCTGATCACCACAATCACAATTTCAATCAAGAGTTACCATCCGGTACGGCATTGCGCCAACTCATCACTACTGCTAATCCCTTAGATATGTGTTCAACGCTTCAAAGTACTATTCCAACACCAATTCTAGATGATATGATGCATAGAATCACAAATGATGACTATGTGGACTACAATAGATATTACAATATGGTACATATGATGAGTCGCCGTATGACTGCCAATGAATTAGAGCGTTTTGTTGATTTTACTGAAGGTATTGAACACTTGTGGTTAAAAGCAGCACAACAGCCTTCATGGGAATCTGCCATTGAGCAAATAAAATCCAAACGCTACACCTATGCCCGTTTACAGCGCATGGGTGCCTATCTTACATTAGGCATTACAAAAGACTTGATAAATATCGCTATGCAAGACGGTCCTCAATACGCTAGATTACTAGCCTTTAACGACAGAGGTCGTCAATGGCTGAGAACTGAACATGATATTCCACTCATTCAAAAATGGGCTAAAGCACCTACTCAGCTCAATAGTCTTGGAAAATCTATGCATCATATAGATACACTAGCTACAGATATACAAGCCTTATGTTTTCATAATGAAGATAAACGTATAGGGCATACAGACTATACATATACACCGCAATATATCAAATAAAAAGTATAATTTTAATTTAAGCAAAAAGGGGTTACAATACAGGTTATTCCTGTATTGTAACCCCTTCTTCACCATCTAAGTCTACTACGGCAACCCGTACACTTTCAAGATGTGATGTAGGAATATTTTTACCCACATAGTCTGCGCGAATCGGCAATTCACGGTGACCACGGTCCACGAGTACTGCTAATTGAATAGATTTAGGTCTACCAGATGTCATCAATGCATTTAAAGCCGCACGAATAGTACGCCCTGTGTAAAGTACATCATCCACGAGAATGATTGTTTTCTCCGTTGTATCAATCGTACATGGTTCCCCCTCTTTTTGGCGAGCATCACGATCATCACGATACATAGCAACATTGAGTGATTCACATTCAATACGAATACCTTCAATGCGTTCGATTTCGGCCTGCAAACGTTTTGCCAAAATAACACCACGTCGTTCAATGCCTACAATAAGAGCATTAGATAAGCCTTTATTACGTTCTAGAATTTCGTGACTAATACGACGAATCGCGCGCATAATAGCATCTTGATCCATCAATAAGCGTTTCTTTTCCATATATACGCCCTTATAGCACAGAGTTCTCTATGCCCCTTTACAAATATAGTTAGAAGATTATTTAGTAAACCACAATATAAGACAGTTATTTCATTTGCATATATTTACGTTTATCTACATTTCTTTACATTTCGTTTGATTTCATTTCATTTTTTCGCTTATTTACGCTTATCTTCTCGATATGTTTTAGCAAACTCGATACATGCTTCGAAGTCATCCGGAAGAGGCGCCTCAAAATGCATACTTTCACCGGTAATAGGATGTTTTACATCTAAAGATTTAGAGTGCAATGCCTGTCCTTCAATAGGAAAATCCATACGACGGTAACCATAGAACGGATCATTAACAACAGGATGTCCAATATGAGCAAAATGTACACGAATTTGATGTGTGCGCCCAGTCTCTAAATTACATTCAACCAAGGTTTGATGGCCAAATCGTTCAACCACGTTAAAGTGAGTGACTGCATCCTTACTATTTTCAAAGACAACAGCCATTTTCATACGATCCTTAGGATGTCTTCCAATAGGAGCTTTTATAGTACCCTTTTCTTCTACAATATTACCTTGTACTAATGCTAAATATGTCCGTTTAGCAGAATGCTCCTTTACCTGCTCTGCTAAACCTATATGAGCTGCATCATTTTTAGCAGCCATCATAACACCAGATGTATCCTTATCTAAACGGTGAACAATACCAGGTCTAATCTCACCATTAATACCGGACAAATCTTTACAATGATATAGCAATGCATTAACAAGTGTACCCGAATAATTGCCCACCGCAGGATGAACAACCATACCACGTTGTTTATTTACAATGATAATATCATGATCTTCATACAATACATCTAAAGGAATATCCTCTGGTTTTACCTCTACGGATTCAGGTTCAGGAATCTCTACATGAATAACCATGTTAGGAGTAAGACGAAGGTTTGCCTTTCCTACTTTTCCACCAACGGTAACGTGACCACCTTTAATTAAGCTTTGAATATAGCTTCGAGACCCTTCCATCTGTTCCGTTAAAAAAACGTCTAGTCTCGTACCTTCTTGTTCAGAACTAACAATATATTCCTTCATTATCTACCTCTCTATTGGTTAAGTATTATCTATTATTACTAATTGTCTTCTTTTAATGTAAACAAATAATATACAACTAATGCTACACCTACACAAATACCAATATCAGCCACATTAAAAATAGGCCATATACGAAAATCAAAGAAATCCACTACACCATGAATCATGTACCGATCAATACCATTTCCAATAGCACCAGACACTAACAATGCGGAGCCAAACTGCAAAGTCCAAGGACCTTTTGACAATCGCTTCCAATAATATGCACAAGCGCCAAGCAAAATAACCGCTACCAACAAGAAGAACCATCGCTGATTAGCAAGCATACCAAATGCTGCACCGCGATTAATAATATATGTTAAATGAAATACATTGGGTATAACCACTAAAGACTCACCTAACATAAAATGATTCATAATGTAATATTTAGTCCATTGGTCTAAGAGTAACCAAAGAATTAGTATAATATAAAACAAGCTGTACTCCCTTATAATAATATATATCTTAATAGTCCTATTATACTAAGTTAAGCAAATTTAGGCAAAATAAAAAGCCCCTCAATGAGGGGCCGTTTAATTTGTGATTACTCAGCGGAAATTA
>CAUHTB010000122.1 GCA_959608595.1 uncultured Veillonella sp.
TGGTATAAGGGGATTTGGAACTACATCAATCCAATCGTTCAAGTCATTCGACCAATTTCTCCTGTGGCATGGTTGCCGTTTATCGTTCTCTTCTTCGGTATCGGTCAAGCGCCGGCTATCGTTATCATCTTTATTGCGGCGTTCTTCCCTGTGCTATTGTCTACCGTGTCTGCTATTCAAAATATTGACCCTGTGTACATCAAGGTAGCGCGCAACTTTGGTATTAAACAGCCAGAATTGTTATTTAAAATCGTGTTGCCTGCCGTATTCCCAGGTATTGCATCGGGTCTTCACATCGCTCTCGGTACAGCGTGGATCTTCCTTGTAACAGGGGAAATGGTAGGCTCTCAAACAGGCCTTGGCTTCCTTATCATCGATATGAGAAATAACTTACGTAATGATCTCTTGATGGTAGCCATTTTGACCATCGGTTTCGTTGGGCTTTTACTCGATTGGGGCGTGTCCCTCATCGAAAAATGGATTTACAAACGTTGGGGTATTGAGAAATAGGAGGTGGCCTCATGGGTTACATTTCGGTGCGCAATGCACACAAGGAATTTATGAAAGATGGGGAACCACTCACCATTCTTGAAGATATCAACTTAGACATTGAAAAGGGCGAGTTTATTTGCCTCTTAGGCCCTTCTGGTTCCGGTAAAAGTACGCTATTAAACGCTATGGCAGGCTTTGAGCTCGTTACATCTGGTTCCATTACTATCGACGGTGAAGAGGTGAAAGCGCCTCAACTCAGATATGTAACGGTATTTCAAAACTATGGCTTGTTGCCTTGGCGTACGGTAGAAAGCAATATTGAGTTAGGTCTTGAAAGTAAAAAGGTGCCTAAAGAAGAGCGTCCTGCTATCATCGATAAATACGTTAAAATGGTAGGCCTCGATCATGCTCGCAATCGCTATCCTGCAGAACTATCTGGGGGCATGCAACAACGTGTATCCATTGCCCGTGCACTAGCGGTGGATCCAGATATTATCTTTATGGACGAGCCACTAGGCGCCCTTGATGCGTTGACACGCATCAATTTGCAAGACGAAATCTCTCGCATCTGCCGCGAAGAAGGCAAGACGGTTGTATTTGTTACCCACGATATAGAAGAAGCCGTAGTCCTAGCGGATCGCGTCGTAGTGCTAGCGGCAAATCCAGGTCGTGTACAAACTATCATCCCTGTGAACATCATCGACAGAACAGACCGTACATCGCCGAACTTTGTTAATATACGTAACCACATCTTCGAACAATTCCAACTAGCAAAAGAAGACAAAATCGAGTTCTATATTTAGTTATATACACCTTAACAAAACACCCAAGGAGTTTTACACTCTTGTGTGTTTTATAATAGACAAAACTCTAAAATAATGTATACTATAAGTAGCTAAAAGAGTAAGGAGTTCCATTAGTGTACACCTTAAAAGAACCACCCAAGTATTTCGACGTCCTTGGGTGGTTCTTTGTTTATCTGATTACGGAGATAACCCGATGCTCATCACCATTTAAAATACATATCGAGCAATTTACAAGTGTAGTAGCTAATTACATTTGTCATAATAGGTAATATAAAGAGTAAGAAGATTTCTTCCATAGTGTCACCTCCTTACTGCACCGTACTTCTCGGATTAGAGATGGTGACATCTTGATTGTAGTACATATAACTATATATTTCTTATGCAATTCGTGTAATTATCATGTATAGTAGATATATATCGGTAATAACGTATAAAATTTAAATTGGAGGCTGTATGTCTTTGTTTGAGTTAGAGAAGACCTTGTCTTTTGATGAATATATAGCAACTTTTGATGCGGAGAGAGTAGAGAAGGTACACAGTTTTGTAGATTGGCTTGCTAAGTATCAAGGTAGTCTTGTCCATAATCCGTGGGGTGAGGTAAATCCTGATTTAGAGATTGTCACAAAGGGCTTTGATGCGGCACAGGTGCGCCGAGATAATTTAGTAGCTTATTTATTGCCGCGCTTGGGTCGAGCTAAGGTCTTTGTAGTGGCTGAGGCTGTAGGCTATCAAGGGGGACGTTTTACAGGTATTGCCATTACTTGTGAAAGAATGCTACTAGATAAGCATAAAACTATTCGGGCGAAGGATGTAACGCCTATTCAGTTGGAACGTACTAGTTCACCTACTAGCTCTTTGTTAAAAGGAACACAGCAAAAGGATGGTTTTAATGAACCTACTGATACTGTGGTGTGGAGTGCTATTATTGAAAAGGGCATCGATTCTTATGACACATTGTTGTGGAATATATTCCCCTTCCACCCGCATAAGGAAGGAAATCCACTGACGAATCGGACGCCTACGGATAAAGAGCAACAATTAGGTTGGGCCTATACAAAACGCTTGTTAGATTTACATCTCGAGCTAGGTGGTGTAGAACCTCTTATGCTCGCTGTAGGTCAAAAGTCTGCTGATACGATGGGCAAATTTGGCCTGTCTGCTATTGGCTTGCGCCATCCAGCGAACGGTGGAGCTAATCTATATCGCCAAGGCTTTGCTGAGGCCGTTGAGGCGTACTTAAAATAGTTCTGTACATAATGGTAGAATAGTAAGAAATAGATATAAAAGAATGTAGCTATATGTATCTTTTTTAGTTACGTGGTTAAGCACCAATTATCTTGAGAGCTTAAGCGTGCATTTTAGAAATTGAGAGAGAATTTTATAGATTAAGAGCGCCTTTTATAGAGTATTGGAGAGAAGTTTATGAAACGTTATTGTGATGCTTGCCGTCATTATTGTGATGAGGCGGCTATGTTTTGCCCTACCTGTGGGCAGTATACAGTAGCAACAGAGGTGGAGCGTATCGCACCAGAAGGCGATGTAATCTATCCTTTCGCCCATTACCAAATGAGTTATAAAGATACATTCCTCTATGTAATGGGGAAAAAGTTCATGGATACGGATGGGCGTGCCTCTCGTAGAGAGTTTTTCCAGTTTCTATTGTTGTGGCATATTGCTATTGTCGGCTTGCTAGCAGTATTTTATGGCTTAACAGCCATATTCCATACGGGTCCATATCTAATCGGATTAGCAGGTCTTATCGTTGCTATACTCAGCTTAGTTTCTTTGATGCCTTTGGCTGCGTTATCTGTACGACGCCTCCATGATACTGGTAAAAGCAGTGCTACCTTGTTGTTGTTTCTTATTCCCTTTGTAGGGCCTTTGATCTTATTAGGTTTGTTATGTGTAAAAGGACAGCCACAGGATAATCAATATGGCAGCGCATTGCAACATATCGTTATAGATAAGCGTTTGGCATCTATTATGAAAGTATCTCCTACGAGTAGTGCTTTAACTACACGTGTTCTTGTGGTATTGCTTGTTGTTGTAATCTGTGTATTTGGCGCATCTTTACGTGCGATGGGACCAGCTAATGAGGTATTCCCTGACGGATGGTTTACAAACTCTATCGTTGGTGCTGGTAGTGTGGAAGCATCGCGTGCTTCTGTACAGAATTATTTTGATTCTGTAAATAATAAGGACTATGATAAGGCTTTCACCTATATCATGAGCCAAGCTAGTACAAATCCAGTGGAAAAGCAAAAATGGCTAGAGTCCATGAAACAGGCACCAAAGGTGGATGTAGTATCCTTAGGTGTTACACGGGTGAGTCGCACAGGAGATTTGAAGCGCATTGTCTTTGATGCAAACCTACAAACCACAAAGGTTGGCGCCGGTGTTGTAGAATCAACGCCGATGAAGCGCTATATTTCTGTCATTGAAGAGAATGGTGCGTGGCGTATCGAAGGGTTTTACAAAACTATGCCAGATGATGACAAATAGAATATGATATATCTAAATAGCGTTAACATGGGGGCTACCCTCTTTTGTTAACGCTATTTTTATGTTACAATAGACATAACGTATGAAAGCGAGGCTTTCATCAAAATCGATCGGATTATATTGTAAAGATTATTAGATTGGAACGAAGAGAACGTACCCGTCGCGGCTGACATGTCTAATAATGGCAATATACTCATTTGCTATGGCAAATGGTCACAACAACACTAGGAACGGCAAAAATTGATAGCGCATTTTTGCGCCTATTTGACGAGACGCTAGTATTTTAGCGCCTTTTTCTTTGTGTGGCCTCCATAGCATAGATCAATTCAAGTGATAGGTGAGAAAAGAAACTATGTTAAATAAAATAATGAACAAAATTTTAGGAGGAACTGTGAATACAACAGATAATCAGGTTACTGC
>CAUHTB010000123.1 GCA_959608595.1 uncultured Veillonella sp.
TTGGATATGTCCAAGCTCTTGCGTATGTGCCGTCCTGCTATTGAGGACCAAAAACCTATTCGCGCTAAATTGGCTATCAACAACATTAACCGTGTTGTAGGTACCTTGGTTGGTTCTGAGGTGACTCGTCGTTATGGTGAAAGCGGTTTGCCAGATAACACAATTAAGTTGAACTTTGAAGGTTCTGCTGGTCAATCCTTCGGTGCTTTCATTCCTAAAGGCATGACATTAGAACTTGAAGGGGATGCAAACGATTACCTCGGTAAAGGTTTGTCTGGTGGTACAATCACTGTATATCCGCCTAAGAAATCTATTTTCGAAGCGGACGAAAACATCCTTATCGGTAACGTTGCCTTCTATGGTGCTACATCTGGTACAGCCTACATTAATGGTGTTGCTGGTGAACGTTTCGCTGTTCGTAACAGTGGTATCACTGCTGTTGTTGAAGGCTTAGGCGACCATGGTTGTGAATACATGACTGGTGGCGAAGTTCTTGTTCTTGGTAAAATCGGCCGTAACTTTGCAGCAGGCATGTCCGGTGGCTATGCATATATCCTCGATTGTGATGAACGCTATGTAAATACAGGCCTTGTAGAATTACGTCCTGCTAATAATGATGACCTTAAACGGATTAAAGAATTAGTAGAACAACATGTATTGCACACTAATTCCGCTAAAGGCCGTCACATCCTTGAAAACTGGAATAACTTTGTAAACAGATTTACAAAAGTTGTACCTGTAGCATACGAAGAAATGCACGCTGCTATTGAACGCTATAAAGAACAAGGTTTATCCTTGGAAGAAGCACAATTAGCTGCATTTAAAGAAAAATATGCAAAATAATTTCTAATCTAACTGAATATCCTTTAGATAAGACATATGAAATGCCTCTATAGTTTTGACTATAGAGGTATTTTCATGTATAATATTTGTATTGCAATATTGGATCATGGCAGTTCTCGGGCCTGTGCAATGGGGGCCTGTGAATCGTGTCAGGACTGAGAGGTAGCAGCACTAAGCGGTAACCTTCATGTGCCACGGGGAACCCGGGGGCTGTCGTGATCGAATATTGCAAGGCGGCCTGAGAGGCCGCTTTTTTTATGTCTAATTTAGAATGCATGGCACTTTATTAAGGAAGTCAGAATTTTCTGAATATGGTATAATAAAGTATTGTAATTTTCGGAAAAAGGGGGTGTTCCAATGGCATATATTGCGTTATATCGTAAGTACCGTCCGCAGACGTTTACCGATGTGGTTGGTCAGCATCAGGTATCGGATACGTTGATGCGTGCTATCCGCGAGGATAAGGTAGCTCATGCGTATTTGTTTGCTGGTCCACGAGGGACTGGTAAGACGAGTTTGGCCAAGATTTTCGCGCGCGCTATCAACTGCGAGCATGGGCCAACGGATCATCCTTGTAACGAGTGTAGTGCTTGTAAATCGATTTTGAGCGGTCAGTCCATGGACGTTCTTGAAATCGACGCTGCATCCAATCGTGGTATTGATGAGGTTCGTGCCCTTCGTGAAAGCGTCAAATTCATGCCGGTTGAAGGCCGTAAAAAGGTGTTCATCATCGACGAAGCCCACATGCTCACAACTGAGGCGTGGAATGCGCTTTTAAAAACTATCGAAGAGCCACCGGCTCACGTTATGTTTATCTTTGCTACTACAGAAATTGAAAAATTGCCTGTTACTATCGTGTCTCGTTGTCAGCGCTATACCTTTAGACGAATTACGTCTGATGATATCGCACAGCGTTTATCCTATGTAGCGGAAAAGGAAGGCTTTGGTTTAGATCCTGCAGCAGCACAGCTCATCGCTGTCCATGCAGACGGCGGTTTGCGCGATGCGTTGAGTATCTTAGACCAATGTGCCGGTATGGCAACAGGAACTATTACGCCGCAAGTAGTAGAAGAGCTGATCGGTCTTGTTAGCAAAGAATGGATAATTCACTTCCTAGATGCGTTGCGCAACGGGGATGGTCCCAAATTGTTGTCCTATATTCACGATGCCTTAGCAGAAGGTCGTGATGCGACGCAGATTATGGAAGCCCTCATTCAGCACGTGCGGGCCTTATTAGTTGGTAAGGTCGCTCCTGATGCGGATGAGCTCAAGGTATACGATGCCTTTAAGGCTGAGTTTTTAGCTCAAGCTGAAAGTATCGATTTTAATGAGCTTAACCAGTATGTGCGCAGTGCGCAATCCATCATGAATGATGCAAAACAGGTGGATAATCCACGAACTATCATCGAAATGGGCCTTTTAGTGCTTTGTGCTAAAATAGGCTCTGTTGATGAAAGCTTAGAAGACCGTGTATATGCATTAGAGTCTTCAGAACGATCTGAACGAAATGATTTATTGAACCGCATGGCTCAATTAGAACAACGAGGCCCAGCTGTCGCAACTGCACCTGCTTACGGTGCTAACTCCTTTGGACCACCAAGTGGTTATGCCAATAGCTTTGTTCCTGTAGATACTGCTGCTGTACAGAATGCTTCCATGAGTAGTATTCAAAATAGTACTGTTGGTACTGTGCCGCCCCCAAGTGGAGTGGGGATGACCCCACCGCCTGCGAGTGTAGGCATGACACCTCCACCTATGGGTGCGCCTGGTAGTACATCGCCTCCTATGAATGGCGTGGGCATGGCTCCGTCTCCAATGGGCGGTATTGGTATGGCGCCACCAAGTACAAGCAGTGCACCAGAACGATCTGCTAGAAATCAAGCCAAAGGTCGTGGTAAAAAAGGTATTAGTACACAGGCTATCATTAGTGATCAAATCTTGTCTGCTCAAGAGTATCGCAATGTACAGTCCAATGTCATTAAATACTTAAAGGATAGCAATCGCAATATGACCTCTACCGTTATTGGCCAAGGTCAGCTTGTATACGTAGACCAAAGCAAGGCTGTTATGGCCTTCAAAAATACATTGCACCTCAATGTAATGACCAACGAAGTAAACTTGGCAGAAGCGGCAGATGCTTTCACCTATACGCTAGGCTATCCGGTACATGTAGAAATCGTTGATGCCCTCACACAGGTTTATAAAGACTATAAAAAGGCCTCTGGTAGTACGACGCAGCACCAAGTAAAAGCGTCGCAACGACCACAAGAGCCAATGGTTGATGTGCAGAAGACCTCTGGAGGTCAACTAACGCAAATGGACTTAACAAATTCGTCCTCTCCGCAAGTCGCTAGCTATGTACAAGGGGCGAATGAAAAGAGTGCTCAAGGTGGTCAAGCATCTCAAGGTGCTAGTCCGCAGACTGTTACAGGTACAGCGCCTAATGGTGGACCTACAACTGATGAGCAACCAAGTAAGCCAGATTCCGCAGCGGTAGACGCGGCAAAAGCGGCGGCTTTGGCCTTCTTAGCGAAAAAGACTGTCGGTGCTGCTGTAAGTGCCACAACTGGTGATGATATTCCAGTTCATTCCTTTGATGATGTGCCTGTAGAGGATATGGAGGAATCTTACGTATCATCCTTAGATGATATGCCTCCACATCCGTTAGATAGTGTCACTGTTATTAGCGATGATGGGGAAGTCTTAGAACGCCCTATGGATAGCGGTGCACATATTGAGGTGGAAGCTGTCCCAAAGTCTAATGGGGGCGAACAGCAACAGGGAACCCCTTATCAAAGTGATGGACATGCAATGCTTTCACAAGCACCTATTGAAGTTGCGCCTATCGATAGCGTGACGGTAGCTCGTGAATATGCATGGGATCCAGAGCATATGACGGAAGAGGAGCGAAATAATCCTCTCTTGGCAGAAACATTAGAAAAACTATCTGAAGATCACGACATCATCGTCGAGGTCATCGAAGAATAAATCAATTAGAATATTAGTATAGGACATAGATCCTAAAAGGAGGAATTACAATGTTTGGTAAAGGTATGGGCAATATGGCTGGCATGATGAAAAAAGTTCAAAAGATGCAAGAAGATATGAAGAAAATGCAAGAAGAGTTAAAAACTCGCACTGTAGAAGCTTCCGTAGGTGGCGGTGCTGTAACCGTTGTGATGAACGGTGAAAAAATCATCGAATCCTTGAAATTGAATCCTACAGCTGTTGATCCTGAAGATGTGGAAATGTTAGAGGATCTAGTAATGGCTGCGGTAAACGAAGCTAGCAAAAAAGTAGACGACCTCTTGGCTCAAGAAATGGGCAAAG
>CAUHTB010000124.1 GCA_959608595.1 uncultured Veillonella sp.
CGCGGAAGATTGGACGTGCTTCCTCTGGATCATCGAAAAATGGTGCCATACACATTAAGCCCCGAACACGGACATGAGGTAATGTCTTTGCATAGTCTCGTATTTCTGGAAACTCTTCAACGGTCATGCCTGTTTTAGATGCTTCACGAGCTACATTAACTTGCAATAACACATCTTGCACCTTATCGTGCTTGGCTGCAACCTTTTCGATTTCATCTAATAATTTACGGCTGTCTACAGAATGAATTAAATCAAACATAGGCACCGCTTGACGCACCTTATTGACCTGTAAATGACCAATCAAATGCCATGTCAATTGTGGACCTTTATAGGTAAGCTGTTTTTCTTTAGCCTCTTGTACTCGATTTTCCCCCACATGAGTAACACCGAGACGTGCCACCTCTTCCACCGCTGATACAGGGTGGTTCTTAGTAACAGCTACTAATAATGCTGTATCTACGCGACCAACGCGCGCCATAGCATCTGCCATGCGCTGCTGTATAGCGTGTAGGGATTCTTCAATCATGTGATTCCCCTTCAATCTATATTTAAAAACCATAAAATATATTTGTATAGACTATTCTATTATATAGTATTTATTATTGATTGTACATCATTTAGGTCTTATAAAGCCTATAAATCTATGTATGTATATACTACCATTCTTGTAGCATACCAAATAAAGCCATACGACCTGTTTTACCAGATTCCCGACGATAGGAATAACAATCTTTATCTGTTACTGTATCGGTACCGCCAATAGCGATATTTTCTTTAGGCACACCATTCACCATAAGTCCTTCGGCGATAAAGTTCCATAAGTTGATATAGGCTTTATCTAGTTTATCACCTGGATAGTTTACAATATCAGCCACACTACGGTCGGTCATACCACGCCAAGCTAACTCAAAACGCTTGCCTAGCTCTACATCAACCTCAAAGGACTCCGGTCCAATACTAGGTCCAAGATACACATAACAAGCTTTGAACTCAGTACCGTAAGCTTCTTTCATCGCTTCAATGGTAAGTACAGGCAAATGGCCTATCGCGCCGCGCCACCCTGCATGAACGGTCGCCATAGCATGATGTTTAGCATCGTAGATACCAACGGCTACACAATCGGCGGTAAATAAAAATAGTGGTACATTGGGTAGTTTTGTAAACACCGCATCACAATCATCGATAGCTGTATCCTCTCCAAAGGCTCCGGCACCAACGAGTTCTTCTGTAATTTCCACAGCTTTTAAACCATGTACCTGATTACCACAAGAGATTCTGTCTGGCTCAACGCCTAAATATTCGGCGATAATAGCACGATTCTCACGAACATGCTTCGGCTCATCACCTACATGAAAAGCTAAATTTAACGATTCATACGGTGCTTGGGATACGCCACCATGACGATAGGTATCACCTATTGTAATAGGAAAACGATCTGCCCAATTAGGAGTTTCATAAGACCAGGTACCATGAGGTCCTTTAACATCTATACGTTTTACAGATTGATTCATAAGTGCCTCCTATTTACATACACCACATCGCTTACAGCCTTGTACACATGGTGGTGTATACGCTTCATCTACAGAGCGTTTCCATTCCATTTCAAGATATCCATCGTCCATCCCCATGTCGAGGTGACTCCATGGTAAAAATTCATCAAAGCTGCGTTCACGATAGTTCATTTCATCCATATCTAGGCCTGCCGCCTTCATTTCAGCCTTGAAGGACTTACTGCCACGATCTGCTGCACATGCCGCAAGAACAGCGCCAAGACGGCGATCACCACGAGCGAGAACGCCTTGAATATACGCCTCTTTTGGAGACTCTACGAGCACCTCGATGCGACGATTCTTTTGCAATGCCTTCTTAATATATTGCAGTTTTTTCTCTACCGTTTTTTGATTGTCCATGGCCATCCATTGGAACGGTGTAAAAGGCTTTGGAATAAATGGATTAATGCTGAGCGTTAACCGTCCTTTACAGCCAACTTCTGCCATATGAGCTTGCGTCCGTTCTGCCAGGCCTACGATGGCTTCAATATCCTCGTCTGTTTCCGTAGGCAAACCAATCATAATATAAAGGCGCATGTGTTGAATGCCAGACTTAGCGGATAAAGTAGCGGCATTTTTCAAATGCTCTTCGCTAATCCCTTTCTTAATAACGCGGCGTAACCGTTCACTGCCCGTTTCTGGAGCAATGGTAATTGTCTTTTGACCGCTATCTGCCAAGCCATCTACTACGGCTTGCGTCAAAGAATCTGCTCGCAAAGATGCACAAGAATAGCGCATATCTTTAGAACGAATATACGTAACTAACTCATCTACCTCCGGATAATCGGAAATAGCAGCCCCCATGAGACCTACCTTTTTACCAAGCTTTTCTGCCCGATCTACGCCTTCTTTTAAAATATCTAAAGGCCGTACGCGCGGTACGCGGAAACAATAACCGGCCATACAGAATCGACAATGGCGACCACATCCACGGGCCACTTCGATTATATACATAGCACCAAACTCTGTATAATTCGTAGCTACTACGGTTTCGCCACCGCTAGTGAGCATTTCAAAGTGACGTTTAATCGTCTTCGGCGCTCCTTCTACAATATCATAGCCTTTAAATTCACCATCTTCGCTATAGATTGGTACGTACAAGGACGGTACATACACGCCAGATACGTTCGCTAATTGACGCAAAATAGCGTGGCGATCTAAACCTTCCATTTTGCCATCACGAATGATATCTAGAACGCGACTAACGATGCCTTCCCCTTCACCGATGATGAAAGCATCGATAAAGTCCGCAAAAGGCTCTGGATTAAAGGTAGCACATGGTCCACCGGCAATAACGATAGGATCAAATTCTGTGCGGTCTTTTCCCATAATAGGTACGCGTCCATGACGTAACATCAACGGAATATGGAAATAGTCCATTTCAAAGGTCACGTCAAAGGCCACCACATCAAATTGATGCATAGGCCGCTGCGTTTCAACACTCATCAACGGTGTCTTAGTCTTATCGTATGCTTCTAATTCTTTTTTCTCAGGCAAGAAAATGCGTTCACATACACTATCATTACGTAAGTTGATTTCCTCATAAATAATGTGGAGACCAAGATTACTCATGCCTACAAAATATGTATTAGGATAGACGATTGCTACCTTTTGCCCTGCATGAGGATTTACAGTAATCCGACTATCTTCGTCTTTATATAATTCTTGTAATCGATCAATTAAATCTTTACGATTCACTAGTTTCCTTTCTATATAAGCCCACTATGAATAGTGGGCTTAAAAATACTACATATTAGATTTTAAAATTTAGATTTCAATGTATTTTTAGTAGAAATAGTTTTAGTCTTTAAAGCACTTACAATTTGAGGACGATGTTTTCTTTCATACGGATAGATGACTACCTCACCATCTTTGTATTCAGCAATATATACATCTTTTATTTTATACCCTTGCTTTTCAACCTCTTCTTCAAGCCACTCTTGTTCTTTTTCAATTACAGCTAATGTAAAGTGATTAATTTGACCATCATCAATAAGATCAAATTTAATATTTTCATCACCGAATTGAACAACGCTTAACTGACCATTTTGCTCTAGTACAGCACGTTTTACATCTGTTACATATTGAACACCAGCAGTACGCAATTTCAATTTAAGCTCCGCTGCTTGAATACCATAACGCATACACTCTTCAGTTAATACGTGACCCTTTTCAATTACAATAACTGGATGACCATCGAGAATGGTTTTGAAGAAACGAAGATTACCTTTTAAGAATTTAAGAGACATTACAAGGATAGTCCACAAAATGAGGACTAACATAAACTGTAAAATACCAATTTGGTCATTGTAAATAATGGCACCAATAATACCCCCAAGTACATAGTTTTGTAATTGGTCTAACGCAGAGGTTGGCGCTAAATTGCCCTTCCCCATTAAGTTAATTTGTAAAATAATCGCCAAGAGACCTATGGCGAGTTTGGCAAAGACCATCCCATAGACGGCCATAGCTTCTGTCATATATGGTCCTCCTTATGGTAATACATCCGCTTTATCATGAATTCGATCTGTATGGCTCACCTTATACACACGGGTAATCGTATAGGTTGAAAACTCTGGGTTAAATTGAACCTCATAGTAAGCATCACTTACTTTT
>CAUHTB010000125.1 GCA_959608595.1 uncultured Veillonella sp.
GGTGATGATGTATTTAAACTGGTAGGTGATTTATCAGGTGGTGAACGGGCGCGTTTAGCTCTGTTAAAATTATTCTTACAAGGTGATAATTTCCTCATTCTCGATGAGCCTACTAACCATTTAGACGTACCTACCCGTGAAATTGTCGAACGGGCATTACAACAATTCGGTGGCACTTGTTTTATTATTTCCCATGACCGGTATTTCTTAGATCAAGTATCTACAAGAACATTGGTATTAGAGAATAAAGGTTTTACTGAATACTTAGGTAATTATTCTTACTATAAAGAGAAATTAAAAGAGCAACAGGATATAGCTGCTCTTACAGAAGTAGTAGAAGAAGTAGCTAAGGAAGATGTGAAATGTGAAGCTAAAACCATTTCTCCATCTCTATCTGATGAACCTAAGAAAAAAACAAATACATACATGGTTGAAAAGCAATTAGCTGAAGTGGAAGAAGAAATTGCTAGATTAGAGGCGACCATGAAAATGTATGAAGTACAATTGGCAAATCCTGTAGTTCAACAAGATTTAGAGGAAATGGAAAATATATCTAAGCAGCTTTCAGATACGGAAAGCAACTTACAAAAGTTGTATGAGAAATGGGAACACTTTTCAGAATTATTAGCATAATAAATAAAAATTATAAGGTGTATATCTGAATTCTATAGAAGATATACATGATTTAATTGACAAACATAAAAAATATTTCATAATATAGAAGTATATATAATTTATACTATTATATTTGCTGTTATTATAATTAAAGGAAGGGTGTAACATGAATAAATCCATGTTAAAAAAAGCAGCCATTTTTGGCCTTGCTGGTGTAATGGCAGTTGCTGCTGGTTGTGGCAGTAATAAAGATGCAGGTAATGCAAATAGCAATGAAGCTAAAATTGCATTGTTAACAACAAC
Organism: uncultured Veillonella sp.; assembly: GCA_959608595.1. Taxonomy (GTDB): domain Bacteria; phylum Bacillota; class Negativicutes; order Veillonellales; family Veillonellaceae; genus Veillonella. The sequence continues at coordinate 919 of CAUHTB010000125.1, forward strand.
AACTGGTGGTGCAGCGGCATATGGTGAATCCATTAAAGCTGGTGCAGAATTGGCAGTAAGCGAAATCAACGCTGATGCAAATGCTGTAAAAATTAACTTATTAGTAGAAGATACTAAAGGTGATAAAAACGAAGCTATCAATGCAATGAATAAAGTAATTTCTAAAGATAAAGTTGTAGCTGTTATTGGCCCAATGTTATCTGGCGAAATGATGGCAGCAGGTCCTGTAGCAAACAAAAGCAAAATCGTAGCTCTTGGCACATCTACAACTGCTGAAGGTATTACAGATATCGGCGATTACATTTTCCGTAACGCTGTACCAGAATCCTTGGCAGTAGATACTGCAATTAAAGAAGCACATAAAACTTTAGGCTTCAAAACTGCAGCTATTATGTATTCCAACAACAATGACCAAATGGTATCTGTAAATAATACAGCTCGTAAAGCATTGGAAGCTGAAGGTGTACAAATTGTTGATACTGAAACATTTGCAGATAAAGATACTGACTTCTCTGCACAATTAACTAAGATTCAACAAGCAAAACCTGATGTTATCGTAGTTGCTTCTCTTTACCAAGAAGGCGCATTAATCATGAAAAAAATGCGTGAAATGGGTATGAATCAACCTGTAATTGGTTCTAATGGTTTCAACAGCCCTGAATTCATTAAAATTGCAGGCGCTGCAGCTGATGGTGTTATCGTAGGTACACCTTGGTTCCCTAACAAAGACGATCAAAAGGTAAAAGACTTCCGTAAAGCTTATAAAGATAAATACGGTAAAGAACCAGACCAATTTGCAGCTCAAGCTTATGATGCTGTATACCTCTATGAAGCAGCTTTGAAAAAAGCAGGTTCTACTACAGATCGTGAAAAATTCCGCGATGCTTTGAAAAATATTGCTGACTTCGTTGGTGTAACTGGTCAATTCAAGTTCAACGAAAAACGCGACCCTTCCATGGAAGTTCAAGTTTTACAAATTAAAAACGGTCAATTTGACGCATTAAAAAAATAAAAGTTGAGGTAGTATAGTGTTTTTACAACAATTAGTTAACGGGTTAACCCTCGGTAGCTTATATGCTGTACTCGCTATTGGCTTAACACTTGTGTTTGGCGTTTTAAATATCATCAACATGGCACACGGAGGCATCTTTATGATAGGTGCCTTCGTTGGTCTTTTTATGGTAACTGTTTTTGACGTTAACATTTTTGTAGCCCTTATCGTAGCTATGGCTGTGGGTGCTATCCTTGGTTATCTTTTAGAATTTGTGGCACTTCGTCCACTTCGTAAGAAAAAGGTGTCTCACTTGGCACCACTTATTAGTACCATTGGTGTTTCTATTTTTCTTGAAAGTTTGGCATTATTGCTTTGGGGCCCTCAAACAAGATCTTTCCCACCAGACTATATTGGTGGTCTAATCGACTTTGGAGCTTTCAAAATTTCCATGGTACAAATTATTGGTTTAGGTGTTTCTGTAGTTTTAATGCTAATTCTTAATATAGTTATTAAGAAAACTAAAATTGGTAAGGCCATTCGTGCCGTATCTATGAGTACAGAAACAGCGGCTCTCTTGGGTATCAATCCAACAATGATTATATCTGTTACCGTTATGATTGCATCTGCCTTGGGTGCAGCTGCAGGTGTATTGGTAGGCTTGTCCTTTAATGCTATTGAGCCTACTATGGGTGTTATTATTGGATTTAAAGGCCTTGCCGTACTTATCTTAGGTGGCCTTGGTAATATTACAGGCGCCATGGTTGGTGGTTTTATTTTAGGTGTAGCAGAAATCTTCTCTGTTGCATATGGGGCCTCTACATTCCGTGACGCAGTAGCCTTTGGCCTCATCATCCTATTATTATTCTGGCGCCCACAAGGCTTGTTTGGTTCTAAAGATAAAGGGGGTAGACCTTAATGGATTTATTAAACCCGTATTATCTACAGATCGTGATGTTCTTCATCATCAATGCCATCATGGGTATTTCTATTTACTTCACACTTGCAAGTGGTCAGCTTTCTTTAGGGGCTGCTGGTTTTATGAGTGTTGGTGCATACGTAGGGGCTATCCTTTCTTTGAAAGCTGATTTGCCTATCGTTGTAGGCATCATTATTGGTGGCCTAGTTGCTAGCCTTGTAGCCGTTATTATCGGTTTACCAACAACACGTCTTCGTGGTTTATATCTTGCCATTGCTACTCTTGGCTTTGGCGAAGTTGTGCGTGTTATTTTCTTGAATTTGGATATTACTAATGGTGCGTTAGGCCTTTCTGGTATTCCATCTATTCCTCAAGAATTAACAAATTTAGCCTATGAACTTGATATCGATGGTTTAATGGGCATCGATGCTGTTGCATGGGGCAACTTAATGGCTATTATTATTTTGCTAATCATTTTAGTATTGATTATTGCCTTCTGTGTGCGCATTAATAATAGTCGTGTTGGTCGTGCCTTTGCAGCGATTAAGGCGGATGATCATGCAGCAGAATTAATGGGGATTAACGTTGTATACTACAAGATGATGGCATTTATCATCGGTGCTTTCATCGCCGGTATTGGCGGTGGTTTGTATGCTCATATTACAAACTTTATTAATCCTACAGACTTTAGCTATCACAAGGTAGTACAAATCTTATTGTTCCCTGTATTTGGTGGTTCTAATGTAGTATGGGGCTCCGTATTAGGTTCCTTTATTCTTACATTATTGCCAGAAGTATTACGCTTCTTATCCGATTATCGGGACATCATCTATGGTGCATTGCTAGTCATCTTGATGGCAGTTCGTCCAGATGGTATTTTAACAGAATCTATGGTAGACAAAATTAGTCGTAAATTAGGCTTTAAGAAAGCACCATATATTCCTGAATCACAAGTATTAACAGAACGTTTTGAAGCGTATAAACGTAAACAAGAAGAAAAACAAGGATAGGAGGGAACTGAATGCTATTAGAATTAAATGACGTAAGTAAAAGCTTTGGTGGCGTTGCAGCTCTCACAGGTATATCCTTTGGTGTAAAACAAGGTGAAGTATTTGGTGTTATTGGGCCAAATGGTGCTGGTAAAACTACATTATTTAACTTGATTACTGGTGTATTCCCTGTAAGTTCTGGCGAAATCGTATTTGATGGTATGTCTGTTGTAGGCATCAAGCCTCATAGAACGGTAGAAATGGGGATTGCCCGTACATTCCAAAACATTCGTCTCTTCGGCAATATGACAGCTTT
>CAUHTB010000126.1 GCA_959608595.1 uncultured Veillonella sp.
TTTTGCCGAATACGCGACCCTCAGGGCTATAAATACCTTCGATAGCGGCTACAGATTGATTTGGGTTGAAGCGACTATCCATGGAGGCAATACCATCAAAGTCTACATATTGTGTAGCGATTTGGCCAGTTTTATTGAACTCTAACACTTGTTGAGGGGAAGCAATAAAGCGACCTTCGCCGTGGGAAATTGGTACCGTGTAAATTTCACCTGCCTTGGCATCGCTCATCCAAGGAGATTTAGTGGAAATAACTTTCGTGTTGACCATGCGAGACACGTGACGACCGATCGTATTATACGTCAATGTAGGATGATCTTTGGTTAAGGTTTCAATGTGTCCACCAGGTAACAAGCCTAACTTGATGAGCGCTTGGAAGCCGTTACAAATACCTAATACAAGGCCATCTTGTTTATACAAGAGGTTTTCTAAACCTTCTGCAAGGTATGGATTGCGGAAGAGGGTAGCCATGAATTTACCAGAACCATCAGGCTCATCACCAGCACTGAAACCTCCTGGGAACATAAGAATTTGAGATTCTGCTAATTTAGCTTTGATTACGTCGATAGATTCTTTTAATTGTTCTGGTGTTTGGTTTCGAATTACTACAATATCTGTTTCGGCCCCAGCTCGTTCGAAGGCACGAGCCGCATCAAACTCGCAGTTTGTACCAGGGAATACTGGAATGAGAACTTTAGGTTTAGCACCTAAGTATGTACTGCGAGGTTTAGCGTGTTGATCATGGATGTACGCTACTGCTTCTCCAGAACCATTTGGCGCATGCATAGGGAAGATATCATTGAGGGGAGCTTCATAAGCTGCCTGGATTTCTTTGAGTGATACAGAGTGATCCGCCCATTCAATAACTGGATTTGCTTGTGTTACACCGATTACTTTAAGGCCTGGTAATTCTAAGAGATAGTTAACAGCTTTAATGTCTACCTCTACGATAAATGCACCAAGAGCTGGTTGGAAAATTGCACGTTCTGCATATTTATCAAATTTAACACCGATATTGTTGCCAAGAGTCATTTTTGTGACTGCTTCAGGAATACCACCTTGGTCGACTACATAAGCGGAGTAAACGCGACCTTTTTCAATTTGTTCTTGTAAGACGTCACAGTTTTCTTTAAATCGATCCCAATCAGGAGTGTCATCGTACATGCGAGGTACATCGAAGAATACGAGGCGATGGTCTACGCCTTTAAGATCTTGGCTCACAATATTGTCTACATGAGCTGTACCAACTGCAAAGGATACGAGCGTAGGAGGAACTGTAAGATCCATAAATGTACCGCTCATAGAGTCTTTGCCACCGATAGCGCCAATTTCAAGTTCTTTTTGTGCTTTATAAGCGCCCAGTAAAGCTGCTACAGGTTTACCCCAGGATTCCTTAGAGTTGAGGCGTTCAAAGTACTCTTGTAATGTTAAGTATGCATCTTCACGGCGACCGCCAAGAGCTACTAACTTAGCAACAGATAATAGCACTGCATATTGGGCGCCATGGTATGGGCTCCAAGCAGATAATTTCGGTACAAAGCCATGTGTCATGATACTAGCTGTAGTAGTTTCACCATTTAATACAGGTAATTTGGCGACCATACCTTGAGTAGGTGTCTTTTGGAATTTGCCACCAAATGGCATGAGCACAGTATTAGCACCAACTGTACTATCAAAGCGCTCTGCTAAACCTTGTTGAGAGGCTGTATTTAAATCGGATACGGCTGCAAGCCATTTTTCTTTAAAGTTATCTGCACTAGAAGAACCACGTAAGAAGTAAGATCGATCTGCTGGAGCTGTTACTATAGCTTCTTGCTGTTGGCTTGCACCATTTGTATTTAAGAAGTCGCGGCTAATGTCTACAATTGTTTCGCCATTCCAGTTCATGATTAGACGATTTGTATCGGTCACATCTGCTACAACTGTACATTCTAAGTTTTCTTCGTCACAATATGCTTTAAATGCATCTACATCGGTAGCGGAGATAACGCAAGCCATGCGCTCTTGAGATTCAGAAATGGCTAGTTCTGTACCATCGAGGCCAGCGTATTTTTTAGGCACTAAATCAAGATTAATAGTTACGCCATCTGTTAATTCACCGATGGCGACGGATACACCGCCAGCACCAAAGTCATTACAACGTTTGATGAGTGTAGTTACTTCACCACGACGGAAGAGGCGTTGAATTTTGCGTTCCGTAAGGGCGTTGCCTTTTTGTACCTCGGCACCGCATGTGGAAAGGGATTCTACGGTATGTTCTTTAGAGGAACCTGTAGCACCACCACAGCCATCGCGACCAGTTTTACCGCCAAGTAATACTACAACATCGCCTGGAACTGGTTCTTCGCGGCGTACTTGATTGCGTGGAGCTGCACCGATAACAGCGCCAATTTCCATGCGTTTTGCTACGTAGCCAGGATGGTAATATTCTTTTACTTCACCTGTAGCAAGACCGATTTGATTGCCGTAAGAGGAATAGCCACGAGCTGCTTCTTGAGTGATTTTCTTTTGTGGTAATTTACCTTCTAATGTATCTTCAAGGCTCGTATGTGGATCGCCAGAGCCAGTGATGCGCATTGCTTGGTATACATAAGCGCGGCCGCTCAATGGATCGCGGATACAACCGCCTAAGCAGGTAGCAGCACCACCGAATGGTTCGATTTCAGTAGGGTGGTTATGGGTTTCATTTTTGAATAATAACAACCATTCTTCAGTTTTTCCGTCTACATCGACAGGAACGATGATAGTACATGCATTGATTTCATCGGATTCATCGAGATTTGTTAAACCACCAGCATGGCGCAATTCTTTTACGGCTAGTGTTGCCATGTCCATGAGGGAACGAGCTTTTTTCTTAGTTGTATAGAGCTCAGAACGACCTTCCATGTATTCTTCGAGGGCTTCTTCAATAGGGCCTGTGAAGCGACTCGCTTCGATAGAGATATCCGTTAACTCTGTCATAAATGTGGTATGACGGCAGTGGTCGGACCAATATGTATCGAAGAGGCGAATTTCTGTAATCGTAGGATCCCGGTGTTCCACCTCTGCATATTGTTGTCTAATCATTTGAAGGTCCGCTAATGTCATAGCAAGACCATAATTTTTGATAAGTCCTTCTAACTCAGCATCGCTCATTGTCGTAAAGCCATCGATAGTTGCCACTGGTTTTGGGTCCTCTAAATTGAGAGCCAAAGTGTTAGGTAATTCAAGGCTTGCTTCGCGGGAATCAACTGGGTTAATATAGTATGCTTTGATGGCATTTTCTTGTTCTTTTGTGAAAGTACCTTCAATAGCAAATACACGGGCACAGCGGACAACGTGGCCAGATGTAAGGGTTAGCATAGAAATACATTGGTCAGCACTATCGGCGCGTTGATCGTATTGACCTGGCACATATTCAACAGCGAATACGAAACCTTGTACAGCTGGAATTTCTTCTAATACTGTATCCACAGGAGGGTCGGAGAAAATTAAATTTTTCGCAGATTCTAAATCTTTGGTATCTAAATTTTCAATATCATATCGTTCATAAATGGTAACACCTGTAACAGGCATAGATAATTCCTGTTGTAAGGTCTGTAACATGCGTTGTGCTTCTTGGTTGAAAGATTCTCGTTTTGTTACGAATAATCGTTGTATAGCCATTGTAGCCTCCTGTAATGTATATAATTCCCTATGGGATATTGACAAATTAAGTATAGTCGGTCTAGACTTATAAGTAAAGATAATCTTACTTATGAAAAGATTAGAAATACTAATAAATATGAAAAATTCATGAAGGTCATAAGACCTAATATTCATGAAGTTTTCTACATATTCATTATATATTGAGAGTTCATCGTTATAATATAATAAATGATATGTATAGTTAAAAGTAAGACGTTACTATTAGTATATAACAGAGGTGAATAAAATGGCAGTATCTGCAGATTTATATAGAACCTTTTTAGGGGTAGGCTTATATTTATCCTTTTCTCGTGCCGCAAAAGAACTAGGTGTGTCTCAATCCGCCATCAGTCAAAGCATTAAACAATTAGAAGGGGAACTGAATATGCCTCTTTTCGTGCGTACTACAAAATCTGTAGGCTTCACGCCGGAAGGTAAAGAGTTGTTT
>CAUHTB010000127.1 GCA_959608595.1 uncultured Veillonella sp.
TAAGGAGTGTAAAAAATATGAAAATATATAGAAGTAATACCTTTATAGCGATACCACCAGGTATGACTATAAAAGAGGTTTTAGAAGATAGGCATATGACGCAAAAAGAATTAGCTACACGAATGGATATGAGTGAAAAACACATTAGTAAGCTTATTAATGGAGAGGTGCCACTAACTCAAGATGTGGCAATGCGTCTTGAGCGGGTGTTTGGTGTAGAGGCTAGTTTTTGGAATGGTTTAGAAGCTGCATATAGAGAAGCTATCTTAAAAGTGGAGTACGAAAACTCCATTGATGAAGAAATCAATTTTGCCAAACCTTTTGGTTATGCCAAACTCGCTCGATTAGGTATCGTCCCAGAAACAAAAAAGGCAGCTGAGCAGGTTAATAATCTACAAAAGTTTTTTGAGGTAGCTTCTTTAAAACATGTAGCTGATGAAATGATTATGCCCTTAGTATATGAAAATATTAAGGATATGGAGCCTGATAAAAAGAGTGCGATTTATACATTGGTACAAATCACGAAAGGGAGGGCGCGCTTTGTAGAGGTAAATCCCTATGATGCAGAGTTACTAGAAAAATTTATACCAAAAATTAAGGATCTTTCTAGAGAACCTTTAATCGGGGTGAAAGAGCCTCTCAAGGACATGTTAGCAGCATGTGGTGTGATTATTGTGTATTTGCCAATTATTGATAATATAACCTCTACATGTATTACATATTCCAAAGGAAACTCTATTGTTCTTGGTATACCAACGGAAGATTCTGATGCTTTTTGGACGTTATTAGGAGAAGCTTTACATAATTTGTTAGAACGAGATTATCCACGTAGTAATCGCAAATACCGTAATAATGACCCTGTAACTGTGGTGAATTATTAATTCATTTTGTGAATATTTAAGGTGTTACTTCCTAGGCTTTTTTAGGTGTTACTTCTTAGGCTTTTCTTAGGTCTTTCATCATGCAAGTTATAAGGACTTTAAAACTACAATCAGTAAGGACTTTCAAAGTACAATCCGTAAGACTCTCATACTGTAACAAAATAGCGTATAATAGAAACATAGAATATTCTTGATATAGGAGTACCAATGAAAGTCCTTTACGATACAATTTTAAAAGCAAAATATATAGGTCGTCCGAATCGTTTTGTGGTGACCTTAGATTTAAATGGTGAAAGCGTGCTGGCTCATTTACCAAATCCTGGTCGCATGTGGGAGCTCTTGTTCACCGGTGTAACGATGTATATCGTGCCGCATGATAAGCCTGATGCAAAGACGAAATATCGCGTGGTAGGCATTGAGCGCGATGGCGTAGTGATTATGCTCGATACAAACTACAGCAATGATGTAGCGCAGCATTTGATCGAAAATAAACTCATCCCTGGCTGGGAGGAGTGGCGCGTTGTGCGGCGGGAGTATACGGTTAAACTACATGGCACATCATCACGGTTTGACTTACTCCTCACCAATGATGCGGGCGAAGAGTTCTTGCTAGAGGTTAAGTCTTGTACGCTATTCTCCAAGACTGGTGCCATGTTCCCTGATGCGATTACAGAACGTGGGCGCAAGCATTTATTACATTTGAAAGAATTGCAAAATGAAGGTTACCACACAGGTGTCTTATTCCTCGTACAATGGGATAGGGCGCAGTGGTTCTTGCCAGACTACCATACAGATTTGGAGTTCGCTAAAACCTTTAAAGAGGTAGCCCCTTCTTTAGACTGGAAAGCCGTTGCTGTGGCGTGGGATGAGACTTTCACCATGCCCACTGTAACCCATGAATGTTCCTATCCGAGTAGCATCCTTGACACAGAGGCTCACGATAGCGGCGTGTACGTGATGGTCATGCATCTGGACCACGATTTAGACCTTGAGATTGGATCTAAAGGGATGATGCATTTCAAGGCGGGCTACTATATGTACGTAGGCTCTGCGAAGGCGAATTTAACGAAACGCATTGAGCGCCATAAACGAAAACGGAAGAAAATGCACTGGCATCTAGATTACTTCCGCGGTCACTGCGAAATGATAGCAGGCCTGCCGATTCGCACTAGCCTAGATGATGCGGAATGTACTCTCGCTGATGCGGTTCGTGGCGTTGCCGAATGGAACGTGCCTAAATTTGGCTGCTCCGATTGCGACTGTAAAAGCCACCTATTTGGGATGAGTGAAAATCCGATACATGATAAGGAATTTATGGATGTAATAGAAGACTTCCGAATGAATACATTGGATGCACTAGTTAAGTGATTGTTGTTAATGGTGAATAACCGAAAATAGTATGGATGGGGCCCGAATACAAATCTGCTAGATTGTTAAAAAATGGATTCCCTTATCTCTTCGCTCCATAGTGACCTAAGTCGCTCATCAATAAGGGAATCCCTTTTTTATAACGTTATATGTGAATCCGTCCCATCCATACCTATGTTTTCTATTAACTAGTTGCTTCGCCCATTAACAACAAAAGCTCTTTTCCTTTCGCATGGGGCGGGGCCCCTAATTGGGAGAAGGGGTATGAGGTAGAGGATTAACTGTGGTTTAAGTTTATTCATAGTTAAGTTCGTATATTTTGTTCAGATAGAAATATTTGATATGCGAGGGCTATGTGGAGCGTGCTAAGCAGTATGGTATGCGGATGGCTACTCATGAGGAGGCCTTGGAGCTAGCTAAATCTAAAGCGACACGTGTAGCTGGCACTAGTAAAATATCTTTATTTACATACGATGAGATTGTTTTTGTAGATTCGTCTGTAAAGGGTGAAGATATTCTAACCTTTATGAAATCCATATATAGTCAGTATAAGCCGCAAGATAGTCCGGCACTGTTACCCATTGAAAGAAGCATAGGCTTTTACTATTTGCCAAATGGGGAATCGGATAAAACAAAAGCTAAGTATTTGATTTCATTTAGACTTATGGCAAAAAATGATTGGAAAGAAACTATGCTAACAGGCATTGGTAGTACTGGTAATGATGCGACAGCTGTAGAACGAGACTTTGTTAAAGTCTTGGACGATATGATACTACATGCAGTTCATTAAATAAGAAGTAGAAATAGCTTATAAGTATGAAATAAAATGAGATATAAATAGAGAGGGGGTATTATATGACATCTTTAGAAAATGCGATTACAGGAAATGTTATTGTATATCAAGCAGAGAATGAATCTGTTTCTACGAATGTACTATTCAAAGATGAAACATTTTGGATGACACAAAAAGATATATCAAAACTATTTGATGTTAATCCACAGGCTATATCCAAGCATTTAAATAATATTTATTCTGACGGCGAATTAGACAAGCTAGGAACTTGTTCCAAAATGGAACAAGTTCAAATAGAAGGAACTCGTACTGTTAAACGGGTAATAGATTTTTATAATCTTGATGCTATCATTGCGGTAGGTTATCGAGTAAATAGTAAAAAGGCAACTCAATTCCGCATATGGGCGACAGGAGTTTTACGGGAATATATTATCAAAGGTTTTGCTCTTGATGATATTATGCTAAAGAATGGACGTTCATTTGGACAAGATTATTTTAAAGAATTGCTACGAAGAGTCCGCTCAATTCGCGCTAGTGAACGACGCATATATCAACAAGTGACAGATATATTTGCTGTGTGTGCAATCGATTATGATGCACAATCACCTATTACCAGAGAATTTTTTGGAACGATACAGAATAAGTTTCATTATGCTATTACTGGTCAAACTGCTGCAGAAATCATTCATAGTCATGCGAATGCTACAAAGGATCATATGGGATTGACTACGTGGGAATCTGGACCGGAAGGGCGGATTTATAAGAAGGATGTAATCGTAGCAAAAAATTATTTATCTGTTGAACAGATTGAACAACTTGAGAGAACGGTATCCTCATTTTTTGATTATATAGAACGTATTATTGAACGACATGAAACATTTACTATGAAAGCTTTTATTGAAAGTGTAGATAAGTTTTTAGACTTTAATGAGTATCAAATTCTAACAAACAAAGGACTTATTTCTATGACACAAGCACAGAAGAAAGCTGTTAGTGAATATAAAACGTTTAATACACAACAGAAAGTAATTTCTGATTTTGATAAGTTTGTGAAAGAAC
>CAUHTB010000128.1 GCA_959608595.1 uncultured Veillonella sp.
TCTTGTTCTGTCATCATTTGGATACATTCTCCATTTCTTCAATAATTAAACGAACTGCTTCACGAGGATTTTCAGCTTGTGTAATAGGACGGCCGATAACGAGGCGAGATGCGCCATCTTGTAATGCGCTAGCAGGTGTAGCAACGCGTTTTTGGTCGTCTGTTGTTGCAAAGGAAGGACGAATACCAGGTGTTACGATGAGGAAATCATCGCCACATGCTTCGCGAATCATTTTAGCTTCTAAGGCGGAGCACACAACACCATCCATCCCACAATCTTTAGCGAGCTTAGCAAGGCGAATTACTTGGTCGGAAATAGGTAGTTGGCCACCAATAGCAGTCCAAGATTCATCGTCGAAACTAGTTAGAGCAGTGATAGCCAATAATTTTGGTCGCTCAACGCCTAGTGCTTCACCGCTTTCACGAGCTGCCTCTACAGCGGCTTTCATCATGACAGGGCCACCTTGACCATGCAAAGTGATTAAACTAGCGCCGAGACGTGTTAAGGAAGAAACTCCATGGGCTACGGTGTTTGGAATGTCGTGCAATTTCAAATCAAGAAATATTTGTTTGTTTTGCTCTTGTAAAAAGCGAATTGTTTTTGCTCCTTCGGCGTAGAATAGCTCCATTCCGACCTTGTAAAAGCTAACCGAATCACCGAGGGATAATACGATTTCTTTTACAGCATCCATCGTGGATACGTCAAGGGCAACGATTAATCTGTCATCTGCCATGTTGCAACCTCCATACTACATATATATCTAAATAATTTTCACATACAGAGGGCCCATCTGTCAATTAAAATTGATGTGAAAGTGGTGACTATTGGTCACCCTTGAATAGTAGATTATAGACTGTTTCATGCTATAATAAATGGAGAAAATGAATATAATTCTTATATATAAATTTTGAAACATATAGATTTGAAAGGAGTCCTATGTTAGATTTTGTTGCATTAGACTTTGAAACAGCTAATAAATTTAAAAATAGTGCGTGCTCCTTGGCGGTTATTACCGTAAAGGATGGACAGATTATAAAAAAGGCATACAGCCTTATTAAACCACCATTTATGAGCTTCGATGATGAATGTATTGAAATTCATGGCATTCAACCAAAGGATGTTATCCACGAGAAAACATTTGATCAATTGTGGAATGCTATCTACGAAAATCACTTAAAAGGGAATATCATGGTAGCTCACAATGCAAAATTCGATATGAATGTATTGCGTGCTACACTGGATTACTATAAAATCCCTTGGCCTGATCTTGATTATGCATGTACGGTGAAACTTTCACGTGCAGTATGGCCAGATTTAGTAAACCATAAGCTAAACACGATGGCCGCATATATCGGGGTTGAGTTTAAACATCACTACGCATTAGATGATGCGGAAACATGTGCTAAGGTTGTATTAGAGGCGGCTAAAGCTAAGGGCGTTAATAGCTTGCCAGATTTATTGAAGGCTACAGGTGTACCACTAGAACCATTTATTGATGACAAAAATCGCGCTGCTCAAGAGGCTTTACATAAAGAACCTGAGCCAGAGCAAATGTCGTTCTTTTAGTAAGGAGAGACACTATGTTAGGTAAAGAATTATTATCTTATGTGGATCATACACTATTGCGTCCTACAGCTACATGGGATGATATTAAAGAAATTTGTGACGCTGGCGTAGCCTATAAAACAGCATCTGTATGTATTCCACCAGATTTTGTGGCTTCTGCCCATGAAGCATATCCAAGCCTCAATGTATGTACTGTTATTGGATTTCCTTTAGGTTATGAAACGACAGAGGTGAAGGTGGCTGAAACAAAGCAAGCCCTTGCAGAAGGCGCCTCTGAAATTGATATGGTCATAAACCTTGGCAATGTAAAACAAGGTAATTTTGATGCTGTTACTGATGAAATTAAAGCCCTTAAAGCAGCCTGTGGAGATAAAATCTTAAAGGTTATCATCGAAACCTGTTATCTAACTAACGCTGAAAAGGTAGCTCTATGTAAATGTGTTACAGACGGTGGTGCTGACTACATTAAAACATCTACAGGTTTTGGTAGTAGTGGAGCTAGTATTGAAGATATTCAACTCTTTAAGAAACACATCGGTCCTAATGTAAAAATTAAGGCTGCCGGTGGTATTCGTTCTATCTCTGACATGAAAGCTTATATTGCAGAAGGTTGCAGCCGTATCGGCGCCAGTGCAGCAGTAGAACTACTTAAAGATCATTTAGACGAAGAAGTATAATAGAAAACCACCTAGGCCGTGCTTAGGTGGTTTCTTAGAATGGCGGTATAACCATGCGCATGTATGATATTATTCTAAAAAAGCGATCTAATTTACCCTTAACAGATGAGGAACTTCGTTTTGTCATCTCAGGCTATGTAAATGGGGACATCCCCGACTATCAAGTGAGTGCCTTATTGATGACCATTGTATTTAATGGGATGAATGCTCGTGAACTAGGCACATTGACCATGGCGATGGCACAATCGGGGCACATGGTAGATTTGTCCAATATCGATGGGATAACAGTAGATAAGCATAGTACCGGTGGTGTAGGGGATAAGACAACTCTTATTATAGGACCTTTGGTAGCTGCTTGTGGAGGCAAGGTGGCGAAAATGTCAGGTCGTGGCCTCGGTCATACAGGTGGCACTATCGATAAGATGGAATCTATACCAAATCTAAAGGTGTCATTGGACCAAGAGGTATTTATTAATCAAGTTAATACAATAGGCCTTGCGGTTATCGGACAATCTGAAGGGCTAGCACCTGCAGACAAGAAGCTATATGCTTTGCGTGATGTAACAGGCACCGTCGATAGTATCCCTCTAATTGCATCCTCTGTAATGAGTAAAAAATTAGCCTCTGGGGCACACGCCATTTTGCTGGATGTAAAGGTTGGTAGTGGCGCCTTTATGAAAACCATAGACGATGCTCGCGCATTGGCGAAAGCTATGGTAGATATTGGAACGGAAAATGGCCGCTCTGTTAAGGCTGTTTTAACCGATATGGACCGACCACTAGGTTACGCCATTGGTAATGCCTTAGAAATTCGTGAGGTTATTGATACCTTGAAAGGTCATGGCCCAGAGGATTTAACCCATGAATGTCTTATCATGGCAGCCCATATGCTCGTGTTGAGCCAAATTTGTGATTATGAAACTGCTCTCAGTCGCGTACAAGAGGCCCTTAATTCGGGAGCAGCTCTTGAACGATTGCGCATGATGATCGATGCTCAAGGTGGAGATAGTCGTGTTCTTGATGATGAAAGTTTACTAGCCATCGGGAAATTCACTTATGAGGTTACAGCGCCTCAAGACGGTTATATTACACACATGAATACAGAACAATGTGGTATTGCATCTGTTATGCTCGGGGCTGGTCGTACCGTTAAGGATGGTCCTATCGATTATAGTGCAGGCATAGTAATGCACAAGAAAACAGGTGATGCTGTTAGGGCTGGTGAAAGTATAGCTACTATGTATGCATCTGATGAAAGTTTGCTTGCTAATGCCGGTAAAACTTATTTAGAGGCAATTACTTTTGGTGAAACAGCACCAGTGGTGGTAGATACGATTCTTGATATGGTGGAATAAGGAGATCCATATGACGGAACAAGAAATTAAAAATCTTATTGACCATGCTATAGTAGCGCGTGAGAAAACCTATAGTCCCTATTCCCATTTTGGAGTAGGTGCAGCCCTTCTGTGTGAGGATGGGGCAATCTATGAAGGTTGCAATATAGAAAATGCATCTTATGGTTTAACTAACTGTGCAGAACGAACTGCTATATTTAAAGCTGTATCAGAAGGGCATACAAAATTTAAGGCCCTTGCCGTAGTTGCTGATACGGAAGGGCCTTGTGCACCATGTGGTGCCTGTCGCCAAGTAATTTCTGAATTTGAAATACCACAGATTATCTTGGCTAATCTAAAAGGAAATTATAGAGTCCTTGACCTTGATGAATTATTACCATTTAGATTTGGTGCGGACAGCTTATAGTAAAAAAGAGACCACATATGTGGTCTCTTTTGCTTTATACCTTAGAATGCAGGAACAATTGCACCTTGGTATTTATCTTGAATGAATTTTTTG
>CAUHTB010000129.1 GCA_959608595.1 uncultured Veillonella sp.
GTATTCGCCCATACCATTATAGAAAATACGATTAATAGCTGTATTACCTTGGCTAAAATTCCAACAATGACTAATAGAAATATCTAATAATTTACATAATAAGGTTCTAATTGTTCCGCCATGACATGCTATTAAAAGAGTCTCTTCCTCATCATTAACATTGAGGAATTCTTCCAGACCTGCCCAGGCACGATCTTGCAAATCTTTAAAGCTTTCGCCATTTGGTACTTTTACAAGATGAGGCCGCAAATACATCTCATCAATAAGGCCGGGCCAACGTGCTTCAATGTCTGAAAATAGCATAGCTTCCCAGTCACCAAAATTAAGCTCTCGCAATCGTTTATCTACTGTGATAGATGTTGTGCGGTCACCTCGAATCGTTTCGGCTGTAACTAAGGCACGACTTAAATCACTAGATAAGATACGGTCAAAGGTAACATCTTTAAGGGCATTACCACATGCTTTAGCTTGATTCAAACCGTTTTCATTGAGGGGAATATCTGTAATACCTTGATATTTCCCCATTTTATTCCAATCAGTTTCACCATGGCGCACAATATATAATGTCTTCATAATCTTCCTATACTTTCAAAATATTTGTCAGTTTATCCACCAGTTTAATATTAGTATCATGATCTTTAATAGCAATGCGTACCCAGTGATTAGTTAAACCTACATAGGAGTCACAATTGCGCACAATCATATTATATTTTTTTAGCTCTTCATTAATATAGTTTGCTGTAATTCCTTCTTGATTAACTTGGAACAAAATAAAATTAGCTGAAGGTGGATATACAGTAATTCCTTCTATGGCATCTAATGCATTGTACATGAATGCTCTTTCTTCATTTAATTCTTGTTTTGTTCGTTTAATGTAATCCACATCATTTAAGGCAGCCTTTGTATAAGCTTGCGCTAATGTATTTACAGACCAACTAGGGATATATTGCTTTAATTGAGTAATTAATGTTTTGTTAGTAAAAGCGGCACCAATGCGTAAACCAGGTACAGCATAGAATTTTGTGAAGGAATGAACTACGATGATATTATCGAATTCATTTACTAAAGAGCGCATAGAATGCTCATTATCTTGTAATGGATCATTTCCAACAAAATCGATAAATGATTCATCTATAACAAGTAAGCTATTTGCATCTTTCAACATGCTCGCTACAGTGCGAATATGATCTTTATCAAGTAATGTACCATCTGGATTATTAGGATTACCTAAAAATACAATGATGCGACCATCTTGCCCTTTTAGTTCAGCTGCAAAGGTTTCTAATGCCAAATATGGTACCTCAAAATAAGGTTTTCCATTATCATCTTCCCGAGGTCGATAAAAAATATCACGTACAGGAATCTTACTTGCTTCAAGAGCCTCTTTATACTCAGAAAATCCTGGTGCTGGTACAAAAGCACCTGTATATCCAGGTAAACGGCAAATAGCATATAATAGCTCGGCTGCACCATTACCAACTATAATTTGATGTTTATCCATTCCATATGTATCAGCAATAGCATTTAATACATCATCATTGGTAGCATCAGGGTAATGAGAAATATAGCGTAATTGTGCATTTAATGCATCTAATCCACGTTGACTAGGTCCAAGGGGATTAATATTAGCGCTAAAGTCGACCACCTCATATGGTTCAATTCGTTGTTCATGGGCAAACTGAAATATATTGCCCCCATGTATCTTAGACATTTAATTCTCTTTCTATTAAATATATTATCGTTTAATATAGGTTAATCCTTCATTTGTGGTTTCTACTGTATCCACATAGGATAAGTGAGGTAACTTACGTACGATTTCTTGCTTACAATCATCAATGCGACCATAATCTACGGGAAATAGAAGTCCCATTATGGTACCACTATGAGCTATGATTGTACCAACACTGTTATAGTAATTACCTATATCGTGAAAATCATATAAGTTTGCTTTATATAGTATGCGTTGATTACCAAAAGCACTCAATGTAGCTGCTTGACCAATTAAATTGATATCATGTGTTTTTAAGCCTTGTTTAAATAAATCTAGTGACTCACGTATAATAGGCTCTTTCTCTAAAATTTTAGTTTGTAAATCTACTTGTTGATTAAAGGTAATGGTATCTATACTACCGCCTTCATCAAATACAAGAATTTTCAATGGCGGACACATTCCTAGTGGTTGAGAAATGGTACCTTTAATATAATCAAACTGCGTTACACCTTGGTAAAATGAAGCATCTGTAGGTTCTACGGATAAACAGATTTGTTCTAGTTCTTTTAGTGATAAATTATAATCCATAGCTAAAGCAGTAGCCATAGCCGTTACAGAAATATCCGCAGAACTTGAAGCCATCCCTTTACCTTGTATAATGTCAGAACGTACATATACAGGTGGACAAGTTTGATCTTTATTTTTTTTCTCTAATAATCGTTGTACTAATTGTCTTGCCAGAGCTGACTTAGGTTGTAATGCACAATAATGTTGTGAAAATGGATGTTTTACATTACTTAATGCGTAGGAGTAACGATTAATAGGACAAGTCACTAAAAATGACTGGCCATTAATAGAACCTTGTAGAAATTCCCCACATGTACCTGGGGCTCTTACATAATAGGTCACATTAAACTCCTTTCGCATTAAACAAAAACAGTAATTGTTTTTATAAAACAATGGATAAATAATTATTAAAACATGGTAGTATTAGAGGCTACAGAAGCAGATAATACAGATAATATAATAATATAAATTAAAAGTAATAAAACCTCTGTAACTTCAACAACAAATCCGTAAGTATCACCTGTAGTACCACCAAGTTGCTTAACAATATAATGGTTGAGTATACGATTGATAATATAGGTAATAATCATACTTACAATATTGATTTGAAAAATACCTAATGTAGCGTAAACCAATACACCTAATCCAACAACATAGCCTACATCAGCTATGGAAAAAATAGAATATACACCATATAAAAGGGTATATAAAATTACACCAATTAATAATATTACAATAGGCATAAAGAAGGTTGAAAGTGTATTGTATGTAATAACATGTTTTGGTGCTAAATTAGCGAATGCAGCCCCCATCCCCTGCTCTCTTGCATAGGGATAAGATCGAATACTCAAAACAAGGGACCAACGACTCATTAATGGCATCATAATTAGTGCCATTGGAATAAATTCCGCTGTTGGAATCGCTGTTAATAATTGCCATTTTAAAAGTGTAACAAATACAAAAGCAACAACACCAAAAGAGCCTATACGGCTATCTTTCATAATTTCTAACTTACGTTCCCTTTCACGTCCAGAAAATAAACCGTCACTGGTGTCCATTAGGCCATCAGCATGGAGACCACCTGTAATTAAGAATTCTGCTATCACAAGGATTAACATCAATGGTACTAACGGTATAAATGGTGATAATATACCATACAATAATGCTAAAATAAGGCCAATAATTAAGCCTACATAGGGAAAGGCTACAACGGATTTACCAAAATCTTCTACAGACCATTCTGTTTGATTAACGATTTTTAAACGTGTTAGAAACTGTAATGCTATGAAAAAAGGTGTCATTATACATTCATCCCATAAGTAATGGCTGTACTAATTATGATCATTAGTATAGTCGTAAAATACATCATATAAATTGTACGTGTAATGTGGTTACGATTTAATTTTTCAATGGGATCTCCCATGTATTCACGGAAGGTCATTTTTTTGAAATATTGGTTGTAACCACCTAATCGAATATGTAAGGCTCCTGCAACTGGTGCTTCTGCATAACCGCCATTAGGACTTGGATGCTTATGGGCATCACGCAAGCCCATTTGTAGGGCTTTTTTTGCATCAAAGCGTAAAAAGAATGCAGAAATTATTAATAATATAAAGGTAATGCGTGCAGGAATCCAATTGAGCACGTCATCAAAGCGAGCTGCTACTCGACCAAAGTATAAATATTTTTGGTTCTTATACCCAAGCATAGAGTCCATAGTATTGGCTGTTCTATATAGAATTGCACCCATTGGACCACCAATGATAAAGAAGAATAAGGGAGCAATAATTCCATCCACTGTGTTTTCCGCAATG
>CAUHTB010000130.1 GCA_959608595.1 uncultured Veillonella sp.
TAAGGTTAAAGAGTTTGGACCTCTTATCGTATCTATTGACGCAGAAGGCAATAATTACTTTGAAGAAAAGAAAATTGAATATAATAAGAAAAAAGTTGAAGTATTAGAAGACATATATAAACATGTAAACTTTATTAAATAAGTTGCTCTAATTCCTAAAAGGCCCTGATGGTTTCACATTAGGGCTTTTTCTTGTTTGCATATCTATATTAGGAATATTTCTGTTATATAAGGTGGATTACTAAAATTGTTAGACATAAGTATTAGACATTAGAGATACTTTCATATATAATAGATTACTGTAGTTGTACAAATATACATCTACAGTAGACATTAATATCAATATAGTAAATATTAGATAATAAGTTTATAGTTGTTATATAGTTGATAGATGGCCATAGTGCCGAGGAGGCTTTATGTTAAGCGATATTGAGATTGCCCAACAGAATAAAATGGAAAAAATTCAGGTCATTGCAGATAAATGCGGATTAACACCTGATGATATTGAACAATATGGTCATTATAAAGCGAAGATTTCTTTTGATGCTATTCGTCGCTTAGAATCTAAACCTGATGGTAAATTGGTACTAGTTACGGCTATTACACCAACACCAGCGGGGGAAGGTAAGTCTACAACGAGCATCGGGCTCGTACAAGGGCTACAAAAAATTGGGAAAAATGCTATTGCTACATTGCGTGAACCATCTTTAGGTCCTGTGTTCGGCATTAAAGGTGGTGCAGCAGGTGGCGGTTATGCTCAAGTTGTACCAATGGATGATATTAACCTCCATTTTACAGGAGATATGCACGCTATTACAGCAGCTAACAATTTGCTATCTGCTATGATCGACAATCACATTCATCAAGGTAATGAATTGCAAATCGATTTGCGCCAATTATCTTGGACTCGTGTACTAGATATGAATGACCGTGCTCTTCGTAATGTAACGGTTGCCCTTGGTGGTAAAGTGTGTGGCTTCCCGCGTGAAGATCACTTTATGATTACTGTTGCTTCTGAAATCATGGCCATTCTTTGCTTGGCCAAAGATCTAGAAGATTTAAAAGAACGTTTTGGTCGCATTGTTATTGGCTGTAATTTAGCAGGTGAGCCTGTTTATGTTCATCAACTTGGTTGCCAAGGTGCGATGGCGCTTCTTATGAAAGACGCAATCAAGCCAAATTTAGTACAAACATTAGAACACACACCAGCAATTGTTCACGGTGGTCCATTTGCAAACATTGCTCATGGTTGTAACTCCATCGTAGCTACAAAGCTGGGTCTTAAATTAGGTGACATCGTAGTTACAGAAGCTGGCTTTGGTGCTGACTTGGGGGCTGAAAAGTTCCTCGACATCAAATGCCGCTACGGTAATATTTTCCCTGATACAATTGTAATCGTTGCTACATTGCGTGCTCTTAAAATGCATGGTGGTGTGCCTAAACAAGAACTTAGCACTGAAAATGTTGAAGCTGTTACAAAAGGTTTCAGCAATTTGCAAAAAGCCATCGAGAACATGCGTTACTTTAACGTACCTGTCTTAGTGGCTATCAATAAATTTGCTACTGATACGGATGCTGAAATTGCAGAATTAACTCGTCTCTGCGATGAATTTGGCGTACCTGTAGAGCTTAATGAATGTTGGGAAAAGGGCGGCGAAGGCGGCACTGACATGGCGAAAAAGGTCGTAGAGTTGCTTGAAGGTCCAAAACCAACACCTAAATTTGTATATGATTTAGAAGATAGCTTAGAAGAAAAGGTAAATAAAATCGTTAAAACCATTTACGGTGGCGAAGGCGTTATCTTTACAGATAAAGCTAAAAAACAAATCAAACAATTAGCAGATTGGGGTCTTGATCGTTTGCCTGTATGTATGGCAAAAACTCAATATTCCTTATCTGATAATCCAGCACTCTTAGGTGCTCCAACAGGCTTTACCATCACTGTATCCGATATCCGCGTTGCTAATGGTGCAGGCTTTATCGTGTGCCGCACAGGTGATGTAATGGTTATGCCTGGCCTTCCTAAACGTCCTGCCGCTCTTAATATGGATATCGAAGCAGACGGTACGATTAAAGGTTTATTCTAATATAAATTTTTTGTAGTAGACATTTTCTTAACTGCCTATTGGTAGTGTCTGCTTTCACTAGTTTATATAGTGTGTTACCTGTATATTTTTATAATAATTACAAAGCGATAACAAGGATTCTTGTTATCGCTTTTACGTGAGGTCTTGTTATGAATTTAGTAGAACAACGTGTTGTAGATTTTGTAGCAGCTACTGCGTCTAAAGAACCGACTCCAGGTGGTGGTGCCATTGCGGCCTTAACGGCTGCAACGGGGGCCGCATTAGCAGAAATGGTGGCGAACTTAACCTTTGGTAAAAAGGGATATGAAGAGGTTCAATCTGAAATGAAAGATCTTCAAGCTAAAGCGGAATCTATTCGTCATCGCATGCTAGAGTTGTCTCAGGCTGATGCAGATGTATTTAATATCTTTATGAATGCCTTAGGTTTGCCAAAGAATACAGATGAAGAAAAGTCTAAACGTACTGCCGCTATTCAACAAGCTTATAAAGATGCTGCGATGGTTCCCTTTGAAATCGGCGAGTTAGCCTATCAAATCTTTGATTTAGCAGAGTTAGCATCTAAAAAAGGTAATCAAAATCTTATTACTGATGGTATTATTGCTGCAATCAATGCTCGTGCTGCAGTAAAGGCGGCATTCCTAAACGTACGTATTAATTTATCAGGTATTAAAGACGAAACATTTGTAGCTGATATAACCACAAAAATGAATGCTATTGAAACAGGTTTAGATGATAAAGAAGCGGCAATTATAGCATTATATGTATAACTAGCTCAAAATAGCAGTTTAAAATAGCAGATTAAAATAGCAGATTAAAATAACAAGATATACGACTGTATATACTAATCAATAATACCCCGAATGATTTCGAACGATTGATGATTTTAAAAATCTAATGTTCGGAAAATTTCGAAAGAGAACTTAGTATTTCTTTTGAAAATATTAAGTTCTCTTTTTTCTATTGTTAAAATCCGAACGATAGTGTAAAATAAATGGGTGTTATTTCGAGGTTTGATGTAGGAGACATTATGACAGATCAAAAACAAATGAATACGGTCGATAGTATGTTGCCAATACCACAGCTCTTTGCATTTGGTTTACAACACGTACTGGCCATGTATGCAGGTGCCGTTGCTGTACCTATTATTGTGGCACAGGCCATGAACTTACCTATGGAAGATTTGATTCGATTAATTACAGCGGACTTATTTACCTGCGGTATTGCCACATTAATCCAAACATTAGGCTTTGGTAAAATTGGTGGACGTATTCCGATGATCCAAGGTGTTACCTTTGCTTCTGTTGGCCCTATGGCCATGATTGGTGCTCAGCATGGTATGACTGCTATTTATGGTGCTATTATCGTAGCCGGTTTATTTACCTTCTTGATAGCTCCATTCTTTAGTCGTCTTATTCGCTTATTCCCACCGGTAGTTACAGGTACAATTATTACCATTATCGGTATTAACTTGATGCCAGTTGCTATTAATTGGATGGGCGGCGGTGTAGGTAATCCTCAATTTGGTAGTTTTACCAATATTGGACTAGGGTTCCTTACCTTCTTAATCGTCGTATTTGTTTATAAATTTGCCAAAGGATTCTTTAGTAATCTTTCTGTACTAATTGGTTTGATTGCAGGTACAGCGATTGCATTTGCCATGGGCGTTACAAATTTTGATGAAGTTGGTCGTTCCCACTGGATTGCGTTTATTGAGCCTTTCTATTTCGGGTTACCAACCTTTGATTGGGCGTCTGTACTTTCCATGATTATCGTAATGCTCGTAGTTATGGTAGAAACAACTGGTGATAGTATCGCTATTGGTGAAATCGTAGATAAGCCAATTGGTCGTAAAGAACTTGCTTCTATTATTCGTGCTGATGGGGTATCTACAGTTATCGGTGGTATTCTTAATAGCTTCCCTTATACAGCATTCGCTCAAAACGTTGGTCTTATTGCCGTAACAGGTGTTAAGAGCCGCTTTGTTGTAGCTGCATCGGGTG
>CAUHTB010000131.1 GCA_959608595.1 uncultured Veillonella sp.
GAGTGCAATCCTTATAAGGATTGCACTTTTTTCATGCTTTCATTTGTAGTAAAATAAAGGTTAGACTAGTTCAGAAAGGAGTGTGCATGATGGAACAAGCCAATCGAATATTGACTGTATTGGAAGAAGCAGGTTATGAAGCCTATATCATTGGCGGAGCAGTGCGTGATATTTTGATGCATCAAAAGCCTCATGACTTTGATATTGTGACGTCTGCACGCCCTGATACGGTAATTGAAGTCCTACGCGGTCAAGATATTCAAACGACAGACTTAGTAGGAAAATCCTTTGGTGTAGTAGTAGCTACACTAGAAGGAAAGCAATATGAAATTGCAACGTATCGCACTGAACGATATGGAGCGGATAGTCATCGACCAGAAGAAATCGCTTATGCCGATACCTTGGAGGAAGACGTGTTGCGTCGCGACTTTACGGTCAATGGCATGGCGATGAATCGTTTTGGTGAGGTCATAGACCTAGTAGGGGGACGTCGAGATATCAAGCATAAGACATTGCGAACCATTGGCAATGCACAGCAACGCTTCGAAGAAGACGCATTGCGATTATTTAGAGCATGCCGCTTTGTGGCAAAGCTAGATTTCTTACCTACCGAAGATTTATTAGAAGCTATGCCAAAGGCATTCCATCGTGTGCCTGGGTTATCTCTCGAGAGAGTTCGTAGTGAACTGGACCGACTCATGTTAGAGCCCGCTGTGGCTAAAGGCCTTGATGTATTAGTACAATCTCGCTTGGCCGAGTGCTCTTGTCGCGTTGTAGAAAATGGCGTGACTCGTGAAGTGCCTATTTTACCAGAGCTATACCATCTTGTGAATTTACCACAAGAAAAAGACTTTCACGAATTTGATGGTTGGTATCATACATTAGCCGTTGTATCTCATACAGAACCAGATTTAACATTACGTTGGGGTGCACTGTTACACGATGTAGCAAAGGGGATGCCGGCAGTACGAGCTGTTATTAACGGACGTTTGACGGATCGTGGCCATGATACATTAGGGGCTGAAATGACAGAAACATTACTTACTCGTTTAGGTTACCCTAAGAGTTTTGTGCGCCGTGTAGCTTGGATTGTAAAAAATCATATGCGCTTTCACTATTTTGTACAAAATGGAGAAGCTAATGAGAAAAAGTGGATCCGTAAAGAGGCTCGCAGCGGTGAGTTTCGAGATAGTCAAATTATGCGAATTGCATGGGAACAATTATCTAAGGTTTGTGCTGCCGATGTATTAGGCTGTGGGAAGCCTTATGCATCGACTGATGGTACCTTAGCCTTTGGTGAATGTATGGCAGATCTTAGTTTAGAGATGCCTATCCATACAAAGGATTTAAATTATGACGAACGAGTTATTAAGCTTGCAGGGGAAAAAGTGGGGGAAGGATTGCAGTATTTATTAGGTCAAGTACAAAATGGAGTGATTCCCAATGAACCAGATGCATTATATGATGCATTAGACCATAAGTTACGCCGTCCAGTGGAGAAATGATGAAGTTATTAAATAAAGCGTTATTACGCATGAGTGATTGGAGTCGCACTACGTGGTGCCTTGCCATACTCATGACCGTTGCCTTCGTCCTTATTGGGCGTTTAGCACAGTTACAGGTCTTTGATACCTTTGACCTAGAGAAGAAAAACTTATTACAAGTTCAAGTAGATAGAAAATTACAATCGCCGCGTGGTACAATCTATGACCGTAATGGCAAGCCTTTGGCGATGAGTGTAGTTACAAAATCTTTATATGCGGATCCGAAGATGATTAAACAGTCTCCTCAAGAGATTGCGGATCTCATCTCACCGTATGTAACGATGTCAAAAGAGAATATTGTGAAAGCTTTGCAAGAGGATACCGCCTTTGTCTGGTTGAATCGTATGATGGATGCAGACAAATCAAAAGGGGTACAACAAGTTATTAAGGATAATAATATTGCAGGCCTCAATTTTGTTGAAGAATCTAAGCGCTATTATCCAAATGGTGTCTTAGCGGCACAAGTATTAGGCTTTGTCGGCACTGATGATAAAGGTCTTGATGGTCTAGAAATGGTTCTTGATGACGAATTAAAGGGGGGCGTACAACAAGAAATTGTAGCTACTGATAATAAAGGGAATGCCATCTTTGGTTCCGTATTATCTAAATTTTTACCAGATAAGGGTAAAAGCGTAACCTTAACCATCGATGCAACAATTCAATTTATTGCAGAACGCGCTCTTGATAAGGCGATGGTTGATACAGGAGCTAAGCATGCCAGCGTTATCGTTATGGATCCAAAGAACGGTGAAATATTAGCGATGGCCAATCGTCCAAGTTATGATCCTAATAACTACAACCAAAGTGGTGAAGAGGCTTTCAAAAATATTGCGGTTACCAATTTATATGAACCAGGCTCTACATTCAAACCTATCATTGCATCTGCAGCTCTTGCAGCAGGCAAATGGAAGTTAGACACTGTGTATAACGATAAAGGGGCCTTCGCTGCCAATGGACATATCATTAGAAACTGGAATGGTGAGGGATATGGTCCTGTTCGTTTGCTAGATATTTTGAAGTACTCTATTAATACTGGTATGGCTGAAATTGGTACATTAACAGGTGCAGATATTCTCTCGAAATATATACGTGATTATGGCTTTGGCTCTGAAACAGGTATTGAATTGCCTGGTGAAGGAGCAGGTATTTTGTATAATCCAGAGGATATGAGTAAGCTAGACGTTGCGACTATGTCCATCGGTCAAGGTATTGCGGTTACACCATTACAAATGGTTCGCGCCTTTGGTGCACTTTCTAATGGTGGGGCTATGATGAAACCACATATCATCAAGTCTTATAGTAACTCTCAAGGCGATGTTACAAGTACGACTGAAACATCTGTTGTGGGACAACCAGTTCCGGCGGAAACCGCTAAAACCATTGTAGATATTCTAGAAAAAGAAGTATCCGAAGGTGGCGGTACAAAAGCGATGGTAGAAGGTTATCACTTCGGCGGTAAAACTGGTACGGCGCAAAAACTAGATACCAAACATGGCGGTTATCTCGACGGACAATACATTGCGTCCTTTATTGGCTTTGGCCCTGTAGAGGATCCAAAATTTGTAGTTCTTGTCGTTATTGATGACCCACAAAAGGGTTCTTTTTATGGTAGTCAAATTGCAGCCCCTGTATTTAAGGACATCGTATCTCAACTTGTACGGTATTACCAAATGAGTCCGTATGTTAAAGAAAGTACACCAGTAGCTGTTAAAGCTGCTAATACATTACCTGAACCAAAACCGGGAAGTGATGGTTCTGTTACATTGCCTAACTTTACTGGTTTTACCTATGGTGAAGTGCGTGATTGGTTACATAAGGCGGGACTTGCCTTTAAACCGGATGGAACTGGTACGGCTACATCTCAAGATGAAAGTAGCGGTACAACTGTTCAGGCTGGTACAGCAATTACTGTTCATTTCCGTAGATAAAACGAATTCGGTCATAATTAGAAATTATAGACAGTTCGTTATATAATAGAATAAGAGACTTAGGTGCCTCTCCGGAGGCACCTTATTTTATAGATAGTTTGAATGAATGGAGATACTTATGATCGAATTACGCGGTAAAGCAGTAGCAGACGCTCACAAGGCGATTTTACAAGAAAAAGTTGCAGCAGTTGGCGACTCTGTAATTACTATGGCAGTATTACTCGTTGGTGAAGACCACGGTGCTCATATGTACGCTACATTTATGGAAAAGACAGCCAAGAACTTTGGCTATGGCTTTGTGTTAAAACAATTACCTGAAACGGCTACACAGGATGAAGTAGTTACAGCATTGCAAGAATTAAATAATGATGCGGCTGTTCATGGGATTTTACCGTTAATGCCGATGCCTAAACACATTGATACAGAGGCTCTTATCGATATGCTAGATCCTAAAAAAGATATCGATGGTTTAACTACGTACAATATTGGTCTTGTAACTGCTGGCAAAGGTGGCTTTGCTCCTTGTACAGCAAAGGCGTGCATGGCAATTTTGAATCACTACGATATTCCTGTGGAAGGCAAACAT
>CAUHTB010000132.1 GCA_959608595.1 uncultured Veillonella sp.
TTTAACCCATAACCTGATTTGGATAATGCCAACGTAGGGAACATAGAGGATTAATAGCCGAGTTCCTTTTGGGGGACTCGGCTTTTTCTATGACTTCCTGGCAAGGAGGACGTATGAAAAACACATACATTACACAACCACAGTTCGCCATGATATGGTTTGGTGCCGCTCTATCTATAGCGGAAATTATGACAGGAACCTATCTGGCCCCCTTAGGGCTCACCCAAGGTCTATATGCCATTATACTAGGGCATATTATCGGCGGTGTATTGCTCTTTGGAGCTGGCCTTATTGGTGGACGTTTACGGCAAGGCAGTATGAATACTACCGCCTTCAGCTTTGGCCCACTAGGGGCTAAAGGCTTTGCCGTTTTAAATATGCTTCAACTTATCGGCTGGACTAGCATCATGATCTACGATGCCATGCTAGCCTTACAGGAGCTAGCCCCCCTATCCCCTATGATTTGGACCATAGCTATCGGAGCTCTTGTCATCTTGTGGCTTTTCATCGGCCTCCACAATACGGGCTATATTCAAGCCATCGTATCTGTTCTATTGCTAGGGCTCACTCTCTACATGGGTGCTCACATGATATCCCAGTGGCCTAGCGAAGGTACCCTTCTAACTAGCGGAAACATGAGTTTCATCGCTGCTCTTGAATTATCTATTGCCATGCCACTATCTTGGCTACCTCTCATCAGTGATTATACTCGTGAAAGCAAAAATCCTGTCTCCGCATCACTTACAAGTGCTACCGTCTACACTATAACAAGTATCGTTATGTACACCTTAGGGCTTAGTGCCGCTATCTTTGGCGGTGGCGATTCCATCATTACAATCATGATGAATGCAGGCCTTGGCCTTGCGGGCCTCATCGTTATTATCTTCTCTACCGTTACCACAACCTTTATGGATGCTTACTCTGCAGGCGTATCTAGTACGACTATCTATAACGGTGCATCTAGCAAAGGCATCGCCGTCATCGTTACTATCGTAGGCACTATTGCAGCTATTCTATATCCAATGGATGATATTACAGACTTCCTATATCTCATAGGCTCCGTATTCGCGCCGATGATTGCCATCTTATTGGCGGACTACTTTATCAATCGCCAACAAGTGCAAACATTATCGGCTTATCTCGTGCGAGGTCTTATTTGGGCCCTATCTGTTGGTTTATACCACTATATGTTACATAGTGAAAGCACAATAGGTGCTACATTACCAACCTTTACAATGGCCTTTGTCGTTACAGCTATCGTTGGATTTATAAGTAAAACAGCACACACATCGGCAGAAATTAAACAGTAACAACAACAAAAACCTAATGTACGTATACTAAATTAATAATAAAGATTATAGTAATGGCATAATAGCGTAATAGAGCAATAGCATAATAGCAAAAACACCTTCACAAACAGTCATCATAATGGCCCCCTATTCAAGTTGAATAGCATAATCATATGATAACGTTTATGAAGGTGTTTTTATGTATCTGTTCTTTAATTTTCTAAGTATGTTACCATTACGTCAAAATTATATGTTCTTACGTTTTACCCTTATTTAGGAATGGTAATAATTCCATTTTCGCAGGTCCAGTGTCTATCGCCTACGCGTTCTGCTTCGCTTTCATCATGGGTAACCCATACGCAAGGTACATCCCATTCACGTATGATAGAAACGAGATCTTCTCGAACTTGTTTTCTCAAGTTCCAATCTAATGCAGATAAAGGCTCATCGAGGAGCAAGATAGTCGGTTTAGAGTAAAGAGCACGCCCAAGTGCAACCCGTTGTTGCTCACCACCAGATAAGCTACCCGCCTTAGTATTACGGTATTTTTCTAAACCTAACCGCTGTAATAGTGTATTACACATGTCAGGTGTGCCTCGTTTGCTATAGGTAATATTACGTTCTACCGATAAATGGGGAAACACAATATTGCCTTGTGGCATATACCCTACTTGGCGCTTTTGAGCGGGTACCCAAAGCTTTTTATCTCGATCAACCCACGTCGTTTCATCACATTGAATACTGCCAGTTGTGGGTTTTACAAGGCCCGCGATACATTTGATAAACGTACTTTTACCACTACCGGATTGACCAGTCAGCACAGTAATGCCAGACGACAGCGCACCATCGGCTTTCACAGTTACAGAAGGTCTAGCTACAGTAAAGGAAAATGTAATCATAGAACCTCCTAATTATTATCTGTATGGCGGAACAAGGAGCCTTTTGTAATGAGGTGAATCCCGCTCAGTAACGCTAATGTAAGAACACAAATATAAATAACGAGCTCAAAGGCATCCATGTACTGCCCTGCCTCTACATAGGAGTAGATAGCTAACGGCATAGTACGTGTTACCTTTGGAATATTACCAGCAATCAAGATGGTAGCACCAAACTCGCCCATGGCACGACAGAATGCCAAGATGCTGCCTGTCACAATACCTTTCCATGCAAGGGGAATCGATATAGTGAAGAAGATACGTAGCTCAGAGGCACCTAATGTTCGAGCTACATCCTCCATATTATGATCTACTGACTGCAATGCAGAACGTACTGTTTGATAAAACAGTGGAAATGCAATAACAGAAGAGGCTATGACGGCACCGGATGCAGCAAAGACGACGCTCATACCATGAGCTTCAAGCCAAGCCCCAAAGGCATAGCCCGGTGTAAATACCATAAGTAGCGCAAAACCAACGACTACAGGAGGTAGTACTAGAGGCAATGTAATAAGGGCATCAAGAATAGCAATGCCGCCCCATTTACAGCGATTCATCCAATAACAAGTTGCTAAGCCACTTAAAATAACTATAATAAGAGCAATACTTGCCACCCATAATGATAACCAAAATGGACTCATGCTATCCCCCCTTTCTATTTAATAATGCTGAAATCATATATTTCCAGCTAGGACTAACAACAATAATATATATATTGTACCATAAGAAAACGCTAGCCATGAGAGCTAGCGTTTTACTTTTATTTAGAAGTGGAGAAACCGTATTTTTCTAATACTTTTTGGCCTTCTGGGCTCATTACATATTGGTAGAAATCTTTTGCCAATGCATTGTCATATTTTTTAATGATACCGATTGGATAGATAACTGGATCATGAGAGTCTGCAGGTGTTACTGCGGAAATTTGAACGGCATTACCTGCTGCAATAGCATCAGTTTTGTAGATAAAGCCTGCATCACCAGCACCTTGGCTAATAGATGCTGTTACGGCTTTTACATCTTTAGCATATACTACATTAGGCTCTACTTGTTCCCAAACGCCTAATTTTATTAATACTTGTTTACCATAGTTACCAGCTGGCACTGTTTCAGGGTTACCCAATACAATGCGTTTCACACTAGCAATTTGACCTAATTCAACTTTAGGTTGACCTTTTGGAACTACGAGAACGAGTTCATTTGTAACGAATGGTTTTACATCACTTACAAGGTCTTTTTCTTGTAACATTTTCATGTTTTTTTCGTCAGCAGAAATGAATAAGCTAGCTGGTGCACCTTGTTCAATTTGTTGACGCAATGTGCCAGAACCAGCAAAGTTAATAGCAATTTGATCATCTGCTAAATTATGGCTTTTCTTGTAAGCATCAGCCAGTTCTGTAAGAGCCCCTTTAAGACTAGCGGCTGCTTGTATAGTAATCTTTTCAGATGTACTCGGTTTAGCAGATTCAGCTTGTTTACTTGCATCATTACCACAGCCTACCAGAAAGGCAAGCATGAAAACGCTCATTAATACTAATAAAATTCGTTTCATAATTCCTCCTATGCACCCCTCTAACATCCACACTGTGAAAGCTATGGTCAAACCTAGAGACACCTCAACTAACAAAAAACTAAATATACAATATATTCACATTATACTATAAATCTACAATCTAGGTCGTATGTAAAAGCTCACATTCTGCATAGGTATTTCTGATGATTATGATTAGTAATCATAATAGATAAATTTTTAAACCGCAAATAATACATACTATGGTATGATAATACTATAGAAGATAAGAAATTCCTGAATAGA
>CAUHTB010000133.1 GCA_959608595.1 uncultured Veillonella sp.
ATATTAATAATGGAGCACGATTTAGCACATATACTATAGCCGGAGAAGCCGGTAGTGGTGTTATATGTTTAAATGGAGCTGCTGCACGACATGTACAAGTACATGATAAAATTATTATCATGTGTTATGCACAGTTGAATGAAACTGAAGTTGAGAGCCATAAGCCTCTCGTTGTATTTGTAGATACAAACAACAAGATAAGTCATATAAAAAACTATGAGAAACATGGTTTATTAGTTGATCAAAATTAATTGTTATTGATCGAATTACAGTAGACTGTATAGGACTATCTTCGTATTTACAATAAACGGAGGAATTACTATGGAACATGTACTTACAATTGAAAATGTACGCAATACGATTAATAAATGGAAAAAAGAAGGCTATTCCATTGGTTACGTCCCAACTATGGGGTTTTTACACGATGGGCACGCATCATTAATAGATCAAGCAAGAAAAAATAATGATAAGGTAATTGTCTCTATTTTCGTTAATCCCATTCAATTTGGAGAAAATGAAGATTTAAGCACATATCCACGTGATATCAATAGCGATAAAAAGCTATGTGAATCACATGGTGTGGACCTCATATTTACACCTAGTCCAGAAGAAATGTATCAAGATAAAAAGGCTTTTGTAGATATTGTTGATTTATCTAGTACATTATGTGGCATTCGTAGACCAATTCACTTTAAAGGTGTATGTACTGTTGTAGCAAAATTCTTTAATATTATTCAGCCTACAAATGCATATTTTGGTGAGAAGGATGCACAGCAATTAGCCATTATCCGTAAAATGGTTTTTGATTTAAACTTTCCTGTAAATATTATTGGTGTTCCTATTGTGCGTGAACAAGATGGATTAGCAAAATCTTCTCGCAATACATATTTATCGACTGAAGAGCGTAAGGCAGCAACTATATTATATAAATCTATCCAAAAAGGTAAAGAATCAATTACACCAGGTTGTTCTGCGGATAGCATAATTAATACTATGACAGAAATAATACAGTCAGAGCCTCTTGCTAAAATTGACTATATTTCAGTTGTAGATGCTAATACTATGCAACCAGTTGAAGAGATTAATGCTCCTGTTCTAGTTGCCATGGCAGTATATATTGGTACTACACGTCTAATAGATAACTTCTCCTATGATCCAAATTAGGAGGGAGAGGTTATGAAGCAACTAGTAACACTAAATCAACTGATATCCAAATACTTAATGATACTAATCATAGGCTTTTCTTGTATTGCTTATATAGTGCCTTCATATTTTTCTTGGGCCATAGCGTATACACCATTTTTACTTGGCATCGCTATGTTTGGCATGGGACTAACTATTAAATTTGAAGATTTGTGTAGTATTCTCAGACATCCAAAGGATATTTGTATAGGTGTACTGGCTCAATATACAATAATGCCTTTATTAGCTTGGGGAATCTGTCATATTTTTACATTACCTCCAGATTTAGCAATTGGTGTCATATTAGTTGGCTGCTGTCCAGGTGGAACCGCCAGCAATGTCATCACCTATATTGCTAAAGGTGATGTTCCTTTATCTGTAGGAATGACGATTACTTCAACATTAATAGCACCAATTGTAACGCCTTTACTAATCCTATATTTGGGAGGTACATGGGTAAATGTAGCATTACTACCAATGATAATAACTATGGTAAAAGTAATTATAGTTCCTATATTATTAGGTGCAATCATCCAATATGTTTGTAAATCACGGATTAATACATTAACTAGCGTAAGTCCTATTGTTTCTATGATTGCTATCATATTATTAATAGCAGCCATTATAGCCATTAATAGAGATAAACTTTTAATTTCTGGCCTAGAAACACTAATAGTTGTTGGTATACATAATATACTAGGCATGCTGTTAGGCTTAGGTGTAGGATATATACTTAAATTAAGATATGATAAAACTACAGCATTAGCGATTGAGGTAGGGATGCAAAATAGTGGTTTAGCAGTCACATTGGCGGCAACAAATTTTGCATTAAATCCTTTAGCAACTCTAGTAGGAGCTATCTTTAGTGTA
The DNA here is from genome assembly GCA_959608595.1 of uncultured Veillonella sp. Taxonomy (GTDB): domain Bacteria; phylum Bacillota; class Negativicutes; order Veillonellales; family Veillonellaceae; genus Veillonella. The sequence goes on from CAUHTB010000133.1 coordinate 2,053, forward strand.
TGGCACAATATATCAGGTGCTATTTTTGCTATGCTTCGTAGAGAGAATAGTTTACGTAATATATAAACTTAATAGATACCAAAAAAAACGGCAACCATACGTTGCCGTTTTTTTTCTATATTCTGTCTCGTACAAGACCAATGACAAGACCTTCAATATGACAATCATCTACAATGATTGGATCGAAATCATCATTTTCTGGTTGCAAACGAATATGACCATTTTCTTTATAGAAACGTTTTACTGTAGCTTCATCATCGATACGTGCCACAACAACATCACCATTATTAGCCGTATTTTGATGGCGTACGATGAGCATATCACCTTCATACATACCAATATTCATCATGGATTCGCCTTGAACACGTAGTAAAAAGCAGTCAGAATCACCAGTTAATTGAACAGGTAATGTAAGAGTAGATTCTAAATTTTCTACTGCTGTAATAGGCATACCTGCTTGTACAGTACCAATAAGAGGAACTTGTTTTAAGCCAGCTCCTAAGAACTCAAAATTATCAGAACTTGATGTTTCATTACCATCTACAGAAATAGAAGGTTTTGTATCCTCTAGTACTGTAATAGCGCGATTTTTATTAGGATCCCGTTTAATATAACCAAACTTTTCAAGAGCATTCAAATGAGATTGCACTGTAGAAGTAGAACTAAGGCCTACATGGGTACAGATTTCTCGAACAGTAGGACAACGATATTCATTATGTAAAGATTCCTTAATAAAATCTAATATACGGCGCTGTTTTGTATTAATATCTGTAGCAGGGCGTCTCACGATGAACCTCCATAATCAATGTAATGTCAAAATCATATTAATATGTATATGCGTAAAAATTTACTCATTTTGTACTATATAATAAAAACATAAGATAATTACTTATCTTATATACCTATTATAGGCAATTTCAAAAATTTTTGCAAACATTTGTTCTAAAACACTTGACCGAACATTCGTTCGTGTGCTAATATAAGCATGTAAACAAACAAATGTTCTCAGATATTATGTTCGATGTAAATGTGAGGTATGAGATGAAAAATATATTGATGATGGTAGGAATGTGCTTAACAATCTTATTCGGCTATAATATGACAAATCCTGTAACAGAAGCAAACACACATGCTATCCGTGAAGTAAAAGTACAAGGAGGTGATACGATGTGGGATATTGCAGCTCGCACAGCTCATAAAGATATGGATGTTCGTGAAATGGTATATGCTATGAAGGAACTCAACAAAATTGATGACTCTGGTGCATTAGTTCCTGGTACAGTTTTAAAAGTACCGGTTAAGAAAAATGATAGTCCTGTTAGAGCTTTGGACTATGTGGCTCAAAACTAAATATATTGGTCTACCAATACAGGAAAAGGAACAATGCGTGGAATGGAAGCACCTATAGTATTAACGGGTATGTATCCTATAAATTGGAAAGAATATTCTAAAGTTGATGATACTAATAGTGGTACTTTTATGTATCTTGTAAATAGGATAAGTAAATAAAATTAGGAGATAGATTATGTTTAAACCAATTCGTATAAAGATAAATGAAATAGACCATAGTGCTGCAGAAGCTTTATTACAATCTAATCGTCGTGGAATTATTGCCATGAATGGTGTTGAGGGTTATCCTTATGCTATTCCTATTAATTATTTTTATGATTGTGATAATAAAAAGATTTATTTTCATGGAGCTAAAGCTGGTCATAAAGTAGAGTCATTGAAAACTTCAGATAAGGTATGTTTTACCGTATATGGTAATGAGCGAATTGATGAATCTGAATCCTGGGCGCCGTATGTACAAAGTGTAGTCGTATTTGGAAGATGTCGTTTGCTAGAGGCAGGTTCAGAATCTATAGATCGATTAAAAGAATTTGCTATGAAATATTATCCTAGTGAGCAGCTTGTAGATGAAGAGATTGCTCATGCTGGTAGAGCAGTTCAAATGTTTGAAATTACA
>CAUHTB010000134.1 GCA_959608595.1 uncultured Veillonella sp.
ATTCCTCGCATCGTACGTGATACAGTTCGTGAAATTGGTTATACACGTGCAAAATTTGGCTTTGACTGCGACACTTGCGGTGTACTTGTTTCTATTGATGAACAATCTGCTGATATTGCGATGGGCGTAGATGAAGCTCTTGAATCTAAAGATGGTAATGGTGAAGCACTTGATAAAATCGGTGCTGGTGACCAAGGTATGATGTTTGGTTATGCATCTAATGAAACACCTGAACTAATGCCTATGCCTATTTCTTTGGCTCATCGTTTATCCCGTCGTCTTACAGAAGTTCGTAAAGATGGCACTTTAACATATCTTCGTCCAGATGGTAAAACTCAAGTTACTGTTGAATATGTTGATGGTAAACCAAAACGTATTGATACAATTGTTATCTCTACGCAACATAGCCCTGAAGTTACGCAAGAACAAATTAAAGCTGATTTAAAACGCTTTGTTATCGACGCAGCATTGCCTGCTGAATTTGTTGATGAAAACACAAAATACTTCATCAACCCAACTGGCCGTTTCGTAATCGGTGGTCCTCATGGTGATGCTGGTTTAACTGGCCGTAAAATCATCGTAGATACTTATGGTGGTATGGCTCGTCATGGTGGCGGTGCTTTCTCTGGTAAGGATCCATCCAAGGTTGACCGCTCTGCGGCATATGCAGCTCGTTATGTAGCTAAAAACGTTGTTGCAGCAGGTCTTGCTGATAAATGTGAGGTACAAGTTGCTTACGCAATCGGCGTTGCTCATCCTGTATCTATCTTAGTTGATACCTTTGGTACAGGTCATGTTGAGGAAACTAAAATTCAAGAACTCGTTAAGAAACATTTCGACCTTCGTCCAGCAGGTATTATAGAAATGCTTGATTTGTTAAAACCTCATTATCGCAAAACTGCAGCATATGGTCACTTTGGTAGAACTGATGTTGATTTACCTTGGGAACGTACTGACAAAGCAGCAATTTTAAAAGCTGAAGCTGGCTTATAATACAAAAGGTCTTAGTAGAATTTCTACTGAGACCTTTTATAGTAAATGAAAGGATATAATGTATGCGTGTCGCAAAAGTTATTATTAATAGAGCGGCCAAACAACTTCATAAACCGTTAAGCTACTTAATGCCTGAAAAGTTTGGTAATGTCTTACCTGGTACACGTGTACTTATTCCTTTAGGCAATAGTCGCGAAGAGGGAATTCTGATTGGTTATGAAGATTTAAGCGAGCCCCCTGAGTTTACATTGCGAAATATTGTTCAAGTATTAGACAATGAACCTTGGTTCACACCTGAAATGATGGATACTGCTTGTCGTTTAAATGAATATTATTTATTTTCTTATGGCGATGCATTGCGCTTATTTACAGTTAATAAAACCCTAAAATCTTATGAAGCGCCTAAGGAAGAATGGCTTGTCGTTACACCTGCTTTCACGGTAGAACAATTTAGTGAACGAAAAAAGAAACAACGAGAGTTGGCAAAATATTTACTTGAAGTAGGGGGCGCATCAAAAGCTTTATTATTGGCTAAAGGTTTTTCTCGAATGGTTATTAAACAAGTTAGTGAAGCTAAGGGAATTACTATTGAATCTAGATTTAAAGCAACAAAAACTTCTTTTGATGAACTATTTACAGAAGAAGTAAATATACCATTAACTGATGCACAACAAGCTGTGTATGAACCTATAAAAATGGTGATGAATACACATCAGCATAAAACCTTTTTGTTGCATGGTGTAACAGGTAGTGGAAAAACCCAATTGTATTTAAAAGCTACGGCAAAATGTATTAGCCAAGATAAAACTGCTATTATTCTGGTTCCAGAAATTATTTTGACAGATCAGATAGTGCGTCGTTTTGTAGAAACCTTTGGTGATGAAGTTGTAGTATTTCATAGTAAGTTAACAGTTCAACAACGCAATAATAACTGGGAGCGTTTACGTCGGAAGGATAGTCATATTATCATTGGTGCACGATCAGCAGTATTTGCTCCAGCTGAGGACATTGGACTTATCGTAGTAGATGAAGAACATGATACTTCTTATAAGCAAGAGGACATGGTTCGTTACCATGCTAGAAATGTTGCATTATGGCGTGGGGAAGCACATGGTTGTCCTGTAATACTAGGTTCTGCAACACCATCTGTAACCTCCTATTACAAAGCTAAGCAAGGGGAGTATCATTTGCTTGAATTACCACATCGTATTTTTGAACAACCAATGCCAAAAGTAACTATTGTGGACATGAAGGAAGAAATTCTTCATGGCAACTATTCTGTTTTTTCTGATGCTATGAGTAGCTTAATTCAAAAAACATTGAATGAACATAACCAAATGATTATTCTTTTGAATAGACGTGGGTACAATACATTTGTTATGTGTAGAGATTGCGGGGAAACTATTATGTGTCCTCATTGTGATGTAGCTATGGTGTATCACCAAGCAGGTGAAGAATTACGGTGCCATTATTGTGAACATCATGAACCAATTCCTACTATATGTCCTAATTGTAATAGTAAACGCATTAAATTCTTTGGATCAGGTACACAAAAGGTGGAGGAAGAGTTGCGACGTCATTTTAAATCGGCTCGCATTGCCCGCCTTGATCAAGACGTAACTAAAAATAAACAATTAGCAGAAGATATTTTACATGATTTTGGGACTCATAAATATGACATCTTACTGGGAACACAAATGGTGTCAAAAGGTCATGACTTTAAAGATGTAACAGCTGTTGGTATTTTAACGGCTGATTCAGTTTTAAATATTCCTGTATATTCCGCATCTGAAAGAACTTTTGATTTACTTACACAGACATCTGGCAGGGCTGGTCGTGGTGATAAACCGGGCAGTGTAGTAATACAAACATATAATCCGTTAAATTATGCTATAATAAAGAGTAAGGCTCATGATTATGTAGGCTTTTACAATGAAGAAATTCAAAATCGTAAAGCCTTAGGATATCCTCCGTTTAGAGAGATGATTCACATGGTAGTGCGTCATCAAAATATGGAGACCTTAGAGGCCATAGCTAATCGTATTGTAAGTGATTTAGAGGCCCATAAAGGTAATACCGATATCTTTATTAATGGACCTTATGAGGCAAGTATCAAAAAAGTACGGGATATGTATCGTTTAGCGATTATGATTCGCGGTACTGACTTATCAAATTTAAAAGAATATATATATAATTCATGGATCTTCACACAAGAAGGACTTTTGATTGATGTAGATCCTGTTTAGTATAGGAGTATAAATGGCAGTATTAGATGTTGTGAAAGCAGGCCATCCCGTTTTAAAACAAATTGCGGAACCTGTAGAACATGTTAATAAAAAACTTAGAGCCCTTATCGATGATATGGCGGAAACAATGTATGAGACTGAGGGCGTTGGCCTTGCTGCACCTCAAGTAGCGGTGTCAAAACGAATTATCGTCGTAGATGATCATGCCGGTAGTGGTCTCATTGCATTAATTAATCCTGAAATTACACATGCTGAGGGATCTCAAGTGGGACCAGAAGGTTGTTTAAGTGTACCAGGGTATTTTGGCGATGTGGAAAGATTCGACAAAATTACCGTTAAAGGTATAGACCCTCATAATAAAAAGGTAACAATTAAAGCTGAAGGATTTTTAGCGCGTATTTTTCAACATGAGATTGATCATTTAGAAGGTCATTTGTTTATTGAAAAAGCAACTAACCTACGATTGATTACTGATCACCCAGAGGAGAAAGAAATTGTCTAATCAAAAACAATTGCGCGTCGTATTTATGGGGACGCCTGACTTTTCGGTTCCTACTTTGGAAGCATTAATAAAGGCGGGGCACTCTATTGTCGGTGTATACTGTCAGCCAGATAAACAAAAAGGTCGCGGTAAACAAGTTCAAATGCCACCTGTAAAAGTGGCAGCTTTAAAACATAATTTACCTGTATTCCAACCGGCAACATTACGTGATGAACAAGTACAAGCAGAA
>CAUHTB010000135.1 GCA_959608595.1 uncultured Veillonella sp.
ATTGGCGTGGTAGAGAGTCTGTAAGAGTAGGGTATTATAAATTAAAAAAACGTGATGCCATAAAAGGTTTCAAAGTGGGTGCAGAATTCCATATCACACCGCATCTTACTCTTGATGCGGGTTACCAAACGGCATCTCATCATTTGAGTGGTCCTTATGCGACCTTGAAATATACCATCGGTACATCCAAGTTTGCTTGGCATGGTGGTAAACATAGTGAAAGCGTGATTACAACGGCTCGTTCCAAGATGCTTGATAAGGTACATCGTAGCGATATGGTTGTACAAGAAACTGTGGAAAATATTTATGAACAACAGTTTGTCGATGTTGGTTTATAGGTATTTCTGTGTTCATTACCCTCATGATCATTTATAATAGTTTAGTCTATTTATAGGTTATAAAAAGGAGCTAGTACTTTCTGTACTAGCTCCTTTTATGTTCTGGGTCATTTTTATTGTAATGCCTTAGGCACGCTGAGTTTTTTCCAGTTATCTAGCTCAGGTATTTCCAAGGTATTAATCGTTTTTTGAATCCAGTAGTTTAAGGATACTTCGTTACCTAACTGTTGTTCAAATAAATAGGTATTGCCTGGTGTATCGAGAGGTTTACCATCCTTGTCGATGGAGTGGCGCATGGATTCTTTCAGATAGAGTTGCACTCTAAAAGGATTTGCGTGATTGCCTCTGAAAATAAAATAGGAGGGGCCAATAAAGTCATGGGTACGGACATTAATTTGTTCGTACTTTTTGTCTTTTAAGCCTTGTAATGCGGTTTGTATCATGGCATTCGCATCGTCGTATTCTTCAAGCAAGAAAGCTTGTTGATCTACATCGAGTACATAGTGCCACGTTGGTTTTTCTTCGTTCTTTTCAATAGACCAGTTATCACCAAATACAGGTAACTGATGATTATCATAAAGGTCTTTTAACAGATGTATAGCATCCTCTTTCTTGAATAGCGCTCGATAGATCATCTCTTGACCTTCTGTAGGGTCATAGCCATGTATTCTGACTTGGTACGTATCACGTGGCATACGCTTTACATCTAGCTTAAAGATGTTTCGTAGCTTGTCTGGTATGGAGAGGAAATGATTGTAAAAGCTCAGTTTCATTTCTTCTTGTGATTCTAAAGCATGCTCAATGGTTTGCCAATCATATAAGGTAGTGTCCCATAAGAAGTCATCCATGTTTACAGATAAGCGGGCTGCATTTTGAGGCCATTCAGTGTGACCAGGCCGTACTGTTGAAGTAGACTCTGTGAAGCCCTCTTTATAGTACCAATGGCCGTCTGTTTCTTCGAAGGCCGCTAATCGTTCTTCTGCTTCATCATCGATAGGAATACCCTTTAACTCTTCATCTAGATTAGCTTTGTGAGACAGAATGTATTGATGGGATTCTTCGTAATAGGCTACAGCAGTATCTAAATCAGGTTTGCCTGTAACATAGCCTTTTTCATAGGCATAGCCTAAGGCAACGCGCGTTAAAGCTCGTGTAATATCATAGAAGAGAACGCGATCTTCCTCTTCTAATGCGCGCTTTTCTTCCTCTAGTACACGTGTTAAGGATTGAACACCAAAGCGTATATTCTTGGTTACACCGAAACCGTGAATGCGCATATAACCAATGTATGGCAAGGAGAACATAAAGCGCTCTTTTGTGGCTGCCATGTGGGTTAAGTCTGCAATGAGGCCCCAGTCTAGCGGTAGGTGACCGATGTGGAATATATAGCCAAAGGCAGCTTGTAATGCTGCATAGCCGGCATCACTGAAATACTTAGTAGCTGCACGGCGGTAGAGTCCAATTGCTTTTACCGGATCATAAGGAATGACTCTGCGGAGCTCTTTGGCATCATAGAAATGATAGTAATAATCCGCTAATTCAGCGGTACTTTCAGCTTGACCTAAGGCGGCACCTTTCGTGAACCATGTGAAAGCATCCTCAAATTTTCCATGTTCGTGACAGTCTAGGCCCGTGTAGAGCATCATGGTTGGATTACCTAGCTCAGCAGCCGTTAAAGCTACACGGCGCGCATTATCAAAATCGCCTTCGTCGATATAGATGTTACGTAAATTGCCTTGGAACATGGCAAGTCCATTGTTGAGGGCCTTGTTAAACCATTCTTTGGCGAATGTAGTAGCATTTTCCTGTAATGTTTCGTCTGAAACAGTGCCTTGTAAGGTTGAAATACGTTCTTGTATAGAACCTTTTTGTAAGCTTTGTTGAATCCGTTTTGCCCAGCTTAGGCGGGGCGGTGTAATCATATCCCGAGCTAGGCTAATGCGATCATCATCGCGCCAGAAAAAGACATTACCTATAATGTATTGGCAAAAGGCATCACCTTGTTTAGCGTAGTCGTAAACGATATGAAATGCATCATTAAAGGATATTAACATATCCTTTTCAACCGTAGGTGTAATGGTTCCATTGATACGCAATGCTTGTAAGGTGCCGATAGGACTACAGCGGCGAATGCTATCGTGCAAGCATTGATAGGTACGCATGTTGTTTTCAGGGAAGTTAGATTCCTCCCACGTAAAGCGTGGACCTGCGTAGATACGAGCCAATAAAGCATATGCATCAGCTATCTCTCGAGACTCTGGATCATTTGCTATTTTTAATGCGTCCTCTTTCGTGTTAATTTCGTTTTCCAGAGAGGTGGTCATATCGTTGCGCAAGGCTTGATGCTTCGTTTGCTCAGGGCTTTGCTGATTATTAACGATAAGCTCTAATTGGCGTAAGCCTTCTTGAGCCATCTCTTGATTATATGATGTGAAAATCATGTGGAAGACCTTTTCTAGGCGTTCCGTAAAGTACTGTGCCATAAGGCCTCCTTTATATTAATTACATTTACTATAGAATACATATTTATTATATAACGAACGTAAGAGACCGCAAAAGAGGAAAACCCCTCTGAAGTCTTTCAGAGGGGTCATATTTATCCTAGTTCATAGAGATAGATATTATTTTTTGTTGTAATCGCCGAACCATTTGTCGTAGATTTTTTGGTAAGTACCGTCTTCTTTAAGTTCTTTAAGAGCTTTATTAACAGCTTCTTGTAAAGCTTTGTTGCCTTTTTTCATGCCAAGAACTGTACCTTCAGCTTTAGTAGGTTCGCCTACGAGTTTAAGGTCTTTGTCAGCACCTTGTTTGAGGTAGTACATAGCAACTGCGTTATCGATAATAGCACCATCGATTGTGCCAGCTTTCAATTCCATGAAGATATTAGCGTTGGAATCGATTTCTTTTACTGTTGTACCAGGAATCTTTTGAGCCATTTCAACAGGGATTGTACCAATTTGAGCACCTACAGTTTTACCAGCTAATTCATCCATATTATGGATTGTTGTGTTGTCTTTACGAACAACTGTGATGAAACCACCTTGGTCGAAGTATACATCGGAGAAGTCCAATGCTTTTTCACGTTCAGGTGTAGCATTGATACCTGCTGCGATCATGTCGATATCGCCAGATTGGACTGCTGGAATCAAAGCATCGAAGCCCATGGATTTGAATTCCATTTTTAAACCTAATTTTTTAGCAATTGCTTCGGACAAATCAACGTCGAAACCAACGTATTTGTCGCCTTCAGTAAATTCGAATGGTGGGAATGTAGTTTCAGAACCTACACGCAATACACCTTCTTGTTGTGTCATTTTTGGTTTGTCATTACCACAACCAGCCAATAAACCCATTGCTGCTACCGCTACGAGGGCGATAGCTGTCAACTTTTTGAACTTAAACATAGAAACCTCCTCAAACATCCATATACATGGTTTATCAAATTCTGTTTATATTGTACGGAATTTTACAATAATAGGCAATAACATTGTATAATTAAGAGTAAACGATTTTATATTTAAACTGGCCTAGTCTGTTTTCATATCAATTTATATGTAATTTTATGGAGGCAATATGTCCCTTACGAATACCTTT
>CAUHTB010000136.1 GCA_959608595.1 uncultured Veillonella sp.
TATGGTTGGTTTTGACTTTGTCAAAACCCGCACTCTGGCATATGTTCAATCATATTGATTGATTACCTATCATTGTTCAGTTTTCAAAGATCTGTACCAGTTTCCACTACCTTCTTTCGAAGTGTTTCATCAACTGGCGACTTGATTATTCTATCAAGTTCAGCTCATTACGTCAAGCACTTTTTAAAACTTTTTTCAGAAGTTTTTTTGTGCTCATCGTTTGTGCTGTGTCCTAACGACTTGTATAAGTATAGCACAAATAAAATAATCGTCAACATATAAAAACCTTGTTTTTACAACTTCATTTTAAATTCACCACGCCTCATCATAAGCCCGCCTTAATTCCTTATTAATTCAGGTTTTAAATTGTATAACACCTTTTTTTCAATCACTATAGTTCATTTTATTTTTAACTAACTTTCACTAATTACTACTAAAGCTAAAAAATCCTTATAGAATACTTTCAAAAGTATCCTATAAGGATTTATGGTTTTATCTAAATCTACGAAGGGAAACTCTCACAAATAAAATCCCTATATAACTATCTTTCTAATGGAGTATATTTTTTAATCCATACATGATATAGACTGAGCGCTATGACCATAACTAAAGCAGCAATAATATATAGGTATTGATATCCTAATGCATTTGCAAGTAATGCAAGTATAATTGAACCAGCGCCTACACTTATATCAAGAGCTAAGAAATATGTCGCCGTTGATACACCTGCTCGTTCAATAGGTGCTGATTGTATGGCTAACGCTTGAAATGCCGGCTGGGCCGCCCCATAGCCTAACCCCAATAATGGAGCTGTAAGAATAATAGCCATTGGTGTTGTGGCAAGGCCTAAGCCAAATAGGCCTAATATAAATAAGCCTAACCCAGGATAAATAATGAACTTAGATCCATAACGAGCATACACTTTCCCCACCAAAGGTCGACTGATTATAATCATCAAAGCAAAGATAGCAAAAAAAGCACTACCCCTAATACCTGCGCCCATACTATTCAGCTCGATAGGAATAAATACTAAAACGCCTGAATAAGTAAAACCTATGAATAAACCCATTAATGCCCAAGGCAAACTTTTGCTTTCTATAAATTGAGAAATATGCCAGCCTTTGTGCTTAGACGTTTTTGGTAAGGCTAACTCTTTTGAAAGAGGAATAACATTACTTAACAGCAATACGTCATCGCCAGACCTGCATCTAAATCACTACCGCTTAGTTCGGAAGTAATCACTATAGGTAATGCAGCTACCAATACATAATGAGTCATATATAATATGCCACAGACTAAAAAGAACCTCTCTAGACTGTATGCTAGAGAGGTTCAGTACTTTTACCATTATTATAGTAAAAGCAGTTATATATTATTGTTGATTGCGGATATCATTTTTATTGCGACTTTTCCACATAACCCATAAGGATGTAGCTACGCAGATAGAGGAGTACGCACCACTAGCGAAACCAATAATCATACAAAGAGCAAAGTTCTTCGTAGTGTCCCCACCGAATAAATAAAGGGATACACAGGCGAACATAACTGTAGCCAATGTATAGAAACTACGGTGAATACTTTGTGTAATAGATGCATTCGCAAGATCTGCAAATGTATCAGAACGTTTATGTGTATGTGTATTTTCACGAACACGGTCAAAGATAACTACAGATTCATTCATGGAGTAACCTACAACCGTAAGAATAGCAGCAAGGAAAGACGCATCAATTTCCAATTGGAAATAAGAGAATACGCCAAGCACCATGATTAAATCGTGGAAAATAGCAACAAGAGCAGAAATAGCAACTTTATATTCAAAACGATAAGAAATATACAATGCTAATGCTGCGAATGCTATAACAAGATTTAACAACGCATGTTCTGTAACCTCAGAACCAATTACAGCACCTACAGTTTCAATACGTTTAACTGTATTGTTTCCAATAGATTTAGTCAAAGACTCTACAACAGCGGCACTTTCACTAGACTCTAGATTACGTGTACGAATCATTACGTCTTCGCCCGCTGTATCACCAGTAGTATCACCGGAAAGCTGAATTTGTGCATTTTCAAGATTATATTCTTTTAGAACGTCACGAACTTGACTAACCTCTACAGGTTGATCAAATACAACTTCAACAATTGTACCACCAGTATAATCAATACCAAAGTTAAAGCCTTTAGTAAAGATAGAAATCAAACTGATAATAACAAGTGTGGAGGAAATAGCAAACCACCAACGATGATGTTTAATTACGTCTAATGTCATTTGCGTTTACCTCCTTTCAAAGATTTAGGTGCAAATGCGTCAGCACTTGTGCTCGGAGAAATATTCGCACCAAACCAGAATGGATGGTTTGTAAAGTTACAATCGATTAATAAGCGCAATAAGAAATGACTCACAGTAATCGCAGTGAACATACTCACCACAACACCTACGCCTAAGCTGATAGCGAAGCCTTTTACAGGACCAGATCCTAAAATAGTTAAGATACCAGCTGTAATGATAACGGATACGTTTGCATCAGTAATTGTGGCTAACGCACGGCTAAAACCTGCTTCCATAGCAACCCGCATAGATTTACCGGAAAATACCTCTTCCTTGAAACGTTCAAAGATTAGAATATTCGCATCTACCGCAACACCCATGGATAAGATAATACCAGCAATACCTGGCAATGTCATAGTCGCATTAAAGCCTTTACCTAATACAAGTAATAAGAGCATTACATATACAAGTAATGCGATATTAGCTACGATACCAGAAAAGCGATATAAAATAACCAAGAAAATCATGATCATTGCAATACCAGCACTGAAGGCTACAACAGATTTATCCTTGGAGTCTTGCCCCAAAGAAGGACCTACTGTACGCACTTCCAATACATTAATTTTAACAGGCAATGCACCGGAACGTAATAAAATAGCTAAGTCTTTAGCTTCTTCTAAGCTTTGACTACCAGAAATTGTTGCTTTACCACCTGTAATTGCTTGTTGCACTACAGGATTAGTCAATTCTTTACCATCCAAAGTGATGGCAATGCGACGGCCAATATTTTTAGATGTTAAGTCCGCAAATTTCTTAGCCCCTTCATCGCTTAATTCAATAGCAACGAGTGGTTGTTTATTTTGACCTAACTCTTCTTTCGCATCTTTTAAATCATCACCAGTCATAACAGTTTGACCTTGGTCATTTTTAAATTCCAAGACCGCTGTTTTACCGATACGTTTAATCGCTTCATCAGGATCTTTTACACCTGGCAATTCGATGATAATACGACGAGCACCTTCACGTTGTACCAATGGTTCAGACAAACCCATTTCATTAATACGACGCTCTAAGATTTGCTTCGCCCGTTCCACTGCATCATTGTCAGCTTGACCAGTTGCAGAATCCTCTGCTTCCAATACGATATGCGTACCACCTTGTAAGTCTAGGCCTTGTTTCAAAGAACCTGCTAAAGGTTGAATGAAATACGCAAATAATCCAATGATGGCAGCAATGACTACTAAAAACTTGATAATAGCTTTACCGTTCAAAATAGTTGCTCCCTTCTACTACTATACGCAATGTATAACGCCTTGCTCCGTTACAATCTTGTTCATCCGTTGGTCCAATTCATCCATAGGGATTGGTTCATCCCAAATTTGGATAGCCCAACATACGCCCATATATGTACTTGGTGAAAGTTCCTTGAGAAATCGATCATAATACCCATTCCCCATCCCCATGCGACCACCTTGACGGTCAAAGCCAGCACCAGGCACTAAAATCAAATCCAAGTCATGTGGATTAATAACCTCGTATGGCTCAGAGGGAATGCGAATATTTAACACACCCCGAGTGATAGATTCTAGAGACTTAAGACGAACTGCAATCATAGTCGTCTTATCAGTACATACTGGAACGTATACAGATTTA
>CAUHTB010000137.1 GCA_959608595.1 uncultured Veillonella sp.
TGTTGTTGTTGCTGTTGATCTAATTGTTGTGGATCAACTTGATGTTGATCTTGCATATGACCCCAAGCATTTTGATCAGGTGTTAACCATCTTTGGCTACCAATAAGATCAGCTCTAGCCCAATCCTCAGGGCTGGATGCATTAGCAACACCTCCAGAAAAGCTAGCCGCCAAAATAACGGCTGCTACAATTGTAGTAGCAGATTTTTGGTGAGACTTAGCTAACTCGGACGTTACGACATAAGCGTGCTTCGTTGCACTCCATACAACTTTGAATACCTTATTCATATTAAGTTCCCTCCCAACATTTGTGGCTCTCACCCCACAATGAAGAAATAAATCAAATATTGCACTCTTTTCACTAAATATTCACAATATTTAACATAATACTACCATATATTATTTTAAATTTCCATTAAAAAATTAATAAGTTAAACTTATGCTTCATTTTTTACTCATCCAAAAACAAGTAATTATCCGCATAAACACTATGTTATTAATAATATTGAATTATGTAAAATGAAAATTTATATTTTAATTTAATTTTATATTTATACTATACTTTTTATTTACTTCTATAGAAATTATGAAAAAAACCTCATCAATGTATGCTTTATACATTGATGAGGTTTTTTTGCCTCTATTTATATAGTTTTATACCGATTATTAGAATTTAGATTCGATAGCACCTTGAAGATCGCCTTTTGGCATGAAGCCAATTTTGCGGTCTACTACTTCGCCATCTTTTAAAATAACGAATGTTGGCAACACTTCAACTTGTAAGTTACGTGCTAATTCAGGTTCTTCATCAGCATTTACTTTTACAAAGTTAGCTTTACCTTCAAGCTCACCTGCGATTTCTTCGATGATTGGCATCATCCGTACGCAGTAACCGCACCATGGAGCCCAGAAATCAATAACAGTAACGCCACCTTGATTTACTAAATCTTGATATTCAGCAGTTTTTAATTCTTTTAATTCGCTCATTGTACCCTCCTACGGTAGTTGAACTAATACACAATCTTGAATGACATGCAGGTTTAAAGCATGTGCTTTTTCAACAACAGATGGTTTATCCGCTCCCGGTTGTAACCACACAGTAGGAATGCCAAGTTCTTTACATTCATCTAATGCAGCTAAACCCGCTGCTTCTGGTACAACAAAATCCACAACAGCTGGTACAACAGGAAGTGCAGAAAGACTAGAGTAACATTTATTTCCATCTATTTCTGCAATATTAGGATTAACTGGATATACTTCATATCCGTGATCTTTAAGACATTTATAAATCTTATAGCCGAACTTTTCGGTTTTATGAGTGGCTCCAATAACGGCCCACACTTTTTGATCTAAAGCTTGTTGAATTGTCATTTTGACCACCTCTTATGTACTATTATAACAGGATATCGAATATTGTCAATATAATATATCGAATTTTATAGTTAAAGAATTATATTCTTTTAGCAAATATTTCAGAACTAAAATCAATCTATTATCGCTTAATGACAATTGTTTTTCGTCTTAAACTAGAACACGATAGATCTAAATTCATCAACTCAGAAAGGTTTATTTCTCCATGAGTATATCTGTCTCCATCTATAAGACCACCAGCGACAGCTAATTCCCATAAAATTCTTGATGCAGACCATTGCTGTTCTCGTAGTTCACGGATTGTAATACTCTTTTGACGCTTAGAAAGTCTATTTCCATCTGCATCTACTAAAAGTGGTGCGTGACCATACTTAGGAACTTCTATATGCTTATGGGGATAGCATTGTTGTAATGTATTATATAAATATAATTGCTGCCCGGTTGTATCTAGTAAATCATCACCGCGAATCACTTCAGTTATTCCCATAGCTATATCATCTAATACGACTGCTAAATTATATGCGTACATACCATCACCACGACGTAGTACATAATCATCTAATTCGCATTCTAAATGGATATGTTGAGCCCCCTGCCAGAGATCATCAAAATTTAAATCACAAGTATTCACAGCTAGGCGTAAGGATGGCTCTTTAGTATTACGTAAATCTAGTATTTCAAAATCACGTAAATGCCTACATTTACCATCATAACGATGAACCACTTCTCCTGCATGAGGCGCTGATGCAATGGATTGCAACCTCGCTCTATTACAAAAACAAGGATAAATTAGTTTTTCTAATGCTAGATGTTCTAATATGTCTGCATAATATGTTTGCCTTTCACTTTGCCAATAAGATACTTCAGGTCCACCTACACGAGGCCCTTCATCCCATTCAAAGCCAAGCCATTCTAAATCATCTAGTAAAGCTTCACCTAATTCTCGTTTTGACCGTTGAAGATCTATATCCTCCATACGTACAACATACGTTCCTTTTTGTTGGCGTGTAGAGATATATGATAAAAGTGCTATCCACACATTACCAAGATGAATATATCCTGTTGGACTAGGCGCAAATCTACCTTTCATGAGAACTCTCCTATAGCAGAAAACAAGTGGCATATTCATTATGAATATGCCACTTATCCATCCAAAGATATGTCAAACTAAAAATCAAATCAATATCATTTATAGATATAAAATTATTTAGCCTAAAGACACAATGTTATCAAAAACATTACCAGCATTTTTAATTTTTTTTTCGTTACCCATTGTGCAAATATGATTATCATTCAATACAGATTCTACTACATCTGCTAGTGCAACAATATCTTCTGGCTTACATGCAATCACTTGTTTACGGAACTCTACTTTGTCCTCTAGTTTAGCACCACTGAAGTACATACCCATTGCACGTGGTCCACGCAACGCTGGCGTCATTGGCAAGTCTAAAGAACTCATAGTACCAATAATATATTTACGCATTTCACGATCAGTCAATGTGAAGTCACGAAGATATTGAGGCAACTCTTTATATACATCTAAAGTTTCTAACAAGTTAGGATCACGATAACTACAGAAAATCATATTGCCATCATCATAGAAATTAGCAAATGCTCCGTAAGCACCACCTTGAACACGAATACGAATCCAAAGGTATTCATAACGTAATATCGTTTCTAACACGCTCATTGGACCAACATGTTTGAAACCATGATCGATGAAATTACCACCTTGAGCTACGTATTGAACCTTACCAGCTGTAACGATACCATCATTACCGGAAAGACGAGTGATTTGTAATACATCATTACTCAATTCAGTAGTATCCCAAGTCTCAACCAATGGTTTCATTAGGTTTTCAAAAGCTTCTAATTCGCCTTCTTCACCAACAAACATAATATCTACATTATTAGCACGGAAAATTTTACGAGCTACTTCAGCTAATTTTTCCGGTAATAATGGCAACGCTGCTGGATTAGATGCTAATTCGCTGATTTTTTGATAGTACCCTAAATTGCCATTATCTCTAAACTTACCAACTGCAGAAACTTGAGCCATAACACGTTGACTCACGATAGAATTACCACGGCGGAATGCCTCATTATCCCAAATAGCTTTACTTTCTTGAACAAGCTCAGTTAAACGGCTATCATCACTGTAATCTGCCTTTTGTACCACTTCATTAATCAAGCGGCATAAATCAGGTAGTTTAGTATGTAATGCTTTTGCACGTACAATCATAAGAGGTGTAAACTCATCGCGCTTACCATCTTTACTAATGGCCGTAATGTCAGATTGATATCTTTAGCTAGTGCTTCATAACCGCGCTCGGATGTGTCAACACGACCGAGGATATCACTTAAAATATCGGCGTAGAATAATTCCTCTTCTGTGAGGCAATTCAATTTAAAGTACAAGCCTACATAATTGATACCTTTTGTGAAAGTAGGTACAAAATGTACTGTAGTATTACTGATTTTACTTTCACGGCGTTCTACAGCTTCCATA
>CAUHTB010000138.1 GCA_959608595.1 uncultured Veillonella sp.
TTTTGTATAAGGAGCTATTTTTATGCATATTGACGCACTTATACATACCTTTAGGCTTCTTGATATCGCTGATATCTTAATCGTTGCTGTAGGTATTTATTACTTATATAAATTGCTTAAAGATACACGGGCCGTTTCTCTTTTGAAAGGTCTCGTTATGTTAGCAATTCTAAATTTATTGAGTCATCTGCTAAATCTATATGTTATCAATTGGATTTTGCAACAAAGTATGACTGTTCTTCTCTTCGCATTGCCTGTAGTATTCCAACCGGAATTGCGCCGTGCTTTAGAACAATTGGGCCGTGGCCGAATTTTTAGCAAGGCACAGAATGTTAATGAAGAGGAAATGGACATGGCCATCAATGAAGTGATGACGGCAGCTCGCGTTATGTCTCGTGAGCATACAGGGGCTCTTATTGTTTTTGAACGTGAAGTGGGCCTTAATGACTTTGTGGACACAGGCATTTTGATTGATGCTGTGTTAAGCCGTGAATTAATTAAAAATATTTTTGTTCCTAGTACACCACTTCATGATGGGGCGCTAATCATCCGCGATGGCCGTATTCGTGCAGCTGGTTGTTTGTTGCCACTAACTGAAGACCGTACATTGAGTACTGAACTTGGTACGCGTCACCGTGCAGCCATCGGTTTATCTGAACAAACAGATGCGGTCGTTGTTGTTGTCAGTGAGGAAACGGGGACAATTTCGTATACCTATGGCGGTCATATTTATCGTCATTTGCCGGAAGATCAAATTAAAGAAGCGTTGCGTACATTTATGGAACGCCCTCGTCAAACCATTACTGGTATGTGGAAATGGGGGGCAAAAAAATGATGATACATTTGAAACGCAATTGGCCAGCTAAGTTATTATCATTGCTAGCGGCCATCGTCATGTGGTTTTTTATCATGCGAGATCAGAACCCTGTGATGGAGGTAACCTATACTGTACCTGTTCAAGTTCAAAATCTTGACTCTCATTATATTATAGAAGATGCACCGGATGTTGCACGTATTGTGCTTTCAGGTCCTCGTGATACGATTATGTCTATAAAGGCAGATAATCTTCGTGCATATATTGATGCATCTGGTGTAAAACCAGGTCAAAATAATGTAACCATTGGATTTACCCCTCCAGCGGGGATGAGCCTTGTTGAGGTTAAGCCTGATACTATAACGATTAATGTAGATGAATATGCAGAACGGAAAATACCGGTTGAAATTGTTCCAATTGGCAAGTTCTCTGACGATGTTGCTCTCAAGTCAGTAACCATTGTACCGAAAGAGGTAACTGTATCAGGACGTAAACAGCTTGTTAACGCTGTAAATAAGGTTGTTATGAAGGTTAACATTGCTGGTCAAACCAAGAACTTTAGTGCTGTTAGTACGTTAGAAGCCTGGGATATATCTGGTAATGTATTAGATGTACACATCAATCCGAGCCAAGGTCAAGCGCAATATGAACTAAACTTATTGCGTAAAGATAAAGCCGTTCCTATTACAGTACCAACGGCGGGAACGATAGCTGATGGGTATGAGGTTAAGTCTATATCCGTTACACCGACCCAATTGACTGTGACTGGTCGAGAAGAAATGATTGACTCTGTTTCAGAAATTCAAACAGAACCAATTGATCTTACCGGTGCAACGAAGGGCATTCAAGGTAATTACAACTTAGTATTACCAAGCGGTGTTAATAGTAATGTTACAACGGTACATGTTAAAGTAGATATACAAAAGAAAACTACGTAGCTAAAAATACCCTATACGTAGCTAAAAAAGACCCTAATAGAGTAAATTCATAACTCTATTAGGGTTTGTTTTCTTATTCATATATTAGCTTTTATAGTAGTGTTGTATAATAAAAGTGTATGACCATTTTCTTGTAGGTCAGTTGTTAGAAATTTAGGTCAAATAATAATGATATAAGCTGCCCCAAAAGGGAGCCGAAATAGGAAAGATATGATTAGAATAATAAATCTCCGCGTGGCTGTTACGGTCAAGTCGGATATAAAGGATATTGTAGAAAAGAAATATCCCCAATTGCGAGGCGCTATTGAAACGATTCACGTTGTACGACGCGCTGTAGATGCTCGTAAAAAACCGAATATTGTATTTGTGTATACCTTGTTTGTTGAGGTTCATAAGGAAGCTCAAATCATGAAAAAACTAGGTAAACAAAAGGATGTATCTGTATTTACTCCAGAGGATCCAGAACCTATTGTTTATGGTAATGTGCCTTTAGCACATCGCCCTGTAGTGATGGGCTTTGGTCCGGCTGGGATGCTAGCTGCCTTTTATTTAGCTCGTGAAGGGTACCGTCCAATCGTTCTTGAACGAGGTCAAGATGTTGATACTCGTAGCCAAGATGTAGAAACGTTTTGGAAGGAGGGCGTATTCAAGCCTGAATCTAACGTACAATTTGGCGAGGGTGGTGCAGGTACCTTCTCTGATGGTAAATTGACAACCCGCGTTACACATCCAAGATTGCATGAAATCTCCAAATATTTTGTAGAGTTCGGCGCTCCAGAAGAAATCTTGTATAAACATAAACCTCATGTAGGTACAGATAAGTTGCGTACCATGGTAAAAGCTATGCGTGAACGCATCATCGAATGGGGTGGTGAAGTTCGCTTTGGTGCTAAGATTACCGATTTATTTATTGAAAATGACCATATCGTAGGTGTTGAAGTTAACGGTAACGAACGCATTGATACAACGGTTGTCCTTTCTGGCGTAGGTCATAGTGCACGCGATACGTACGAAATGTTACATAAACGTAATGTAGAAATGACGGCAAAACCATTTGCTATCGGTGTTCGTATTGAACATGATCAGGCTGTCATTGACGAGTCTCAATATGGTGTAGATCCATCTAGCTTGGGCCTTGGGGCCGCAGAATATTCTCTTGTATACCACGATAAAGAAACAGGCCGTACAGCGTATAGCTTCTGTATGTGCCCAGGTGGTCAAGTTGTAGCATCAGCGTCCGAAAATGGGGGCGTTGTTGTTAATGGCATGAGTTTATATGCTCGTGATAGCGGTGTTGCGAACAGTGCTATCGTAGTTAATGTAGGGCCTGATGACTTTGGTAATCATCCTCTGGATGGTGTAGCATTCCAACGTGAATGGGAGCGTAAAGCTTATGAATTAGGTGGCTCTAACTTCCATGCACCAGCTCAGACCGTAGGCCAGTTTTTGGGGCTTTCACAAGCAACAGGTGTACAAGATAGCACATATAGCTATGAACCAGGCGTAGTAAATTGCGATTTACATGATTGCTTGCCACCATTCGTAACGTCCGTGTTGGAACGGGCATTGCCGTATTGGGGACGACGTATTCATGGATTTGATGATCCTGCCGTATGTATGACTGGTGTTGAAACACGCACCTCTGCACCGCTTCGCATGGGGCGTACTGAAGAACGTATTTCTCCAACTGTAGGTGGATTTTATCCTATGGGGGAAGGTGCAGGCTATGCTGGCGGAATTATGAGCGCAGCCCTTGATGGGGCAGAAACTGCCATTATATGCATGGCAAAATATGCAAAACCTAACTAGTTAGTAGTAGAATGTATTATAAAGTAAACTACAGTATAGGTTCATTTTGGTACTGTAAAATAGTATATCTGTATAGTATATATATGTGTGGTGTATATATTGTGATATAATACACAACAGTGAATATATAAGGACTTGTGATTTTCACAATCCCTAGAGGAGGATAATTATGGCTCGTTTATTTGGTACAGATGGTGTACGTGGTGTTGTTAATGAGTTTTTAACGCCAGAATTAGCCTATCATTTAGGTCGTGCGGCAGGAACTCATTTTGGTAAGGAAAAGGAACATCCTATGTTCTTGATTGGGCGCGATAC
>CAUHTB010000139.1 GCA_959608595.1 uncultured Veillonella sp.
CCTCTGAAGAGCATACAGATGTACTAGAAAATCCAGATCACATCTCTCGTACTGTTTTGGGTAAAGGTCTTGATGCGGGTACTGCATTCGAAATCTTGTCTATCGATATCGCTGACGTAGACGTAGGACGTAATATCGGTGCTCAATTGCAAACTGACCAAGCTGAAGCAGATAAGAAAATCGCTCAAGCTCGTGCGGAAGAACGCCGTGCCATGGCTGTTGCTACAGAACAAGAAATGCGTGCGAAAACACAAGACATGCAAGCTAAGGTTGTGGAAGCACAAGCTGAAGTTCCTAAAGCATTGGCAGAGGCTTTCAGAAACGGTAATCTTGGCGTTATGGATTACTACAATATGAACAATATTATTGCAGACACTAAAATGCGTGAAAACTTAGCAGATAGTGAATAGGAGTAGCTATGGACTCTATTTTGTCTTCCGTGCTATCCATCTTTTCGCATAACCCTATATTTGTTCTAGCTATCATCGCGTACATTGCTTTTTCTATTATAAAAAGCAAGAATACTGAAGAGCCTGAAGAGTATGAGGACCATGAAAGTTCAGGTCAGACTTGGGAGGATATGGAGCGTGAATATGGTATCTCCATAGAGAAAAAGCCTGTAGAACCTTCACCTGAGGATTTGTTGTATGATGATGATTTTTATCGAGATATTTTTAAAAATAGACCGATTGAGAATCAGCATCCTGAGGCCCCTTTACGAAAAAAGGGCGGAAGACTGTTTCAATATGATGATACGGAGACATCTGAAAAACATGTTGAAGTGCATCCAAGTAATGATAAAACTCAAACAGTTTTAGCTTCCGAGAAGCATTACGATGAAGCGTCTACAACGCAACAAGGTACTCATGGTTCATCCAAGAAAACCTCAATTAAATCAACTAGCTTTAGTACTAATACAACTCGCTCGGCTCGAGAGTCTGTTACAGGTCCTTCTTTAAATGAGCGATTAGCTGAGTTTAAACGAGATAAAGCATCTAAAGAGGGTCGTGTTCTTCTTGAGAATGTAGGCGTTACGACTGCCCCAGCTGTAACCTCAACAGGTAAACGAAAAGCTAATCATGCCTTAAAAGAGGGGATGAAGTGGTCTATCATTTTAGGCAAGCCAAAAGCTCTAGAGCGGAGATATCGCTAATTAGAATGCTAACAATAAGCTCTACTAGAAGGTTGTTAGGCCATAGAATATGAATGGTTTATGCCGGATATTGTGATAGCAACTAAAATTATATCTATCGTATGTGGTGCATATAATTACATATGGAAAGAGGTTCCTATTGGTCACCTATGTGACTATTAGGAACCTTTTTTGTATTGTTTTTTCTTGATGGAGCTTTCACAATAATAGAGAAGGGAGTTCGTCTATAAGGAAAGGTGATATTATGTATCGTAATGTGCGCGTTATACCTAGACAGCTATTGGAACAACTATATGTAGAGAAACAGTGGAGTGTTAGAGAGGTAGCAGAGTATTTTCAGTGTAGTGTAGACACTATTATGCGACGCATGAAGCAGTATGACATTGAGCGAAGACCTTTGAAAAAGGATATCAATATGGTTCATGTACAAGCTCTATACGAAACTGGTAAGTGGTCTCTACACTCGTTAGCAAAGCGTTATGATGTGTCTATTACGACAATGGCAAGCCGTATGAAGGAATATGGACTGGCTTGTCAGCGATCTACGAAGAATGTATCTATCGATTCAGTACGTATTTGTAGGGCTTATAAAAGTGGAAATACTTCGGATTCTATTGCTCGCATGTACGGCATATCCCGATGGAAAGTACATCATGTGTTGAGGCATATGGGAATGTGTACAACACCGAAGGTACAAAATCATCGAAAGGTAGAGGAGATGGCTTACTTATATATTCATCATCATATGAGTACAGATGACATAGGTTTAGCCTATGGTATACGAGGATCTACGGTGGCTATTTATCTACGAGAACAAGGCATAGAAATTCGTACCAATACTTTACAGTTAGATGAAAATAACATAAAAAACCTACGAGCAAAAGGGTATGGTGTTGCTAAAATAGCGCAGATAATGGGATGCTCTGC
Source organism: uncultured Veillonella sp. (assembly GCA_959608595.1). Lineage (GTDB taxonomy): Bacteria > Bacillota > Negativicutes > Veillonellales > Veillonellaceae > Veillonella. The sequence continues at coordinate 2,081 of CAUHTB010000139.1, forward strand.
TTCTGCGGTGAGAAAGCGACTAGCTATGAAAAAATATATCTCTCCTTGATGTAGTGTAGTAGATACTATATACTTAAATTTATATAATGATGGGAGGAATATTATGTTCGAAATTATCTCTGCTTTAATACCGTTTTTCTTACTTGGCATAGTTGCCGCTGGTTTATCCCGTGTATCTGGGGTGGCCTTGTCAATGATTATAGTACCAACTCTATTGATTTGGGGTGCTAATGCCATTGATGTCATCGCTTTCATGTTGCTCTTTGTAGTGTACAACAACTTTACAATGGAGACACAAGACGTTCGTTTAGATTATAAAGATCTTGTATTATTCCCTAAATGGCGCTTATGCATTCCCTTTATTTTGACTATTATTACAGCCTACTTTGCACCAGCTGCGGGCATTGCAGTCTTTATGGCTTGCTTTGTATTAGAACTATTGGCTACCGTGTATAAACGGATTCCTGAAAATAAACGTCCTCGTTTACACCGCGTTATCATTACATCAGTTTTAAGTGCTGTTGTAACGGCTGTAGGTGCTTATGCAGGTCCCAAAATTCCTAGCGAATACTATTTCATCTGTGCTGGTTTAGCAATCTTAGTTATTACAGGCTTTGCATGGTATGTAGGTAACCATCGAGATGCCTTTAGAGGTGCGTGGGAAACAATTTGGGCTGACTTTAATCTATTCTTGGGTATGTTTGGTGTGGAAGCATCTTATTATCCAGCAGCTCTAACTCGTTCTATTCCAAATCCAATGGATCGTATGCTACCAATGATTACTGTAGTAGGTGGTTATGCAGGTCTCATGGTGGTGTTTGGGCTGTATAATATCTTCTCCATACCATCCTTGATTACTGCTATTGGTGCGGCTATCGGTATTCGTCTATTTGGTTTGTACGAATTTCCACGTCATGGCAGCTTCTCCTACTTGGCTATTGGCTTTGCTGTAGCTGCTGTTGTGTGCTTGTACCTCGTATCTCCAACACCAGTAGGTTTTGATTATATCAATACATTGGTATCTCAACCTATCGTTCAATAATGGTTGATCTTATAGTCATTGCTATATGTTTTAGTAATATTTTTAATATCTCACGTAGTATGTTATTGAACTTGAATGTGTGATATAGTTCATATATTGTGCTGAAAGTTGAGTCCATACTAGATTGTGAAAGGAGTTGATGCTCTGTGGCAGAAACAATTGAAACGAGACCATTTCCGCCATTCTTACCAAAGAATACGACGGTAATGATGATGGGGACATTCCCACCAACTTCCGAAAAGCGATCTATGGAATTTCATTATCCTAACTTTCAAAATGATATGTGGCGCGTGTATGGCTTAGTATTCTTTGACGATAAGGAACACTTTAGAAAAGGTGAGGAAAAAGCCTTTGATGCGGATAAGATCAAAGCGTTCTTATCTGAAGTGGGGATTGCTTCTTGTCCTACTGTTTTGAAAGCTATACGCGAAAAGGGCAATGCATCGGATGCATTTCTTAAGGTCGTTGAACCTGTACCGCTTGCAGAGGTATTGGACCGAATTCCACACTGTAAACATATTGGTACAACTGGTGGTAAGGCCACAGAAATTTTGTTAAGCCTTTTGCCAGAAAAGGTTAAATTACCTAAAACAGGGGAAACAATTCCCTTTGTGTTTAACGGTCGTGAATTGACGTTAACACGATTGCCATCTACATCTCGTGCATATCCATTAAGCCTTGTCAAAAAGGCTGAAGCCTATAAAAATTTCTTTAAGACTT
>CAUHTB010000140.1 GCA_959608595.1 uncultured Veillonella sp.
GTAGATGCATCTCGTTACTTCTTCTTGATGCGTTCTCTAGATAGCCAACTTGATTTCGATATTAACTTGGCTAAATCTCGTAGCAATGATAACCCAGTATATTATATTCAATATGCTCATGCCCGTATTCACAGCATTTACAACCAAGTGCGTGAAGCAGGCATTGCATTTGGTGATTATAGCGAAACTGATTTCACAACGCTTACAAGCGAAATGGAATTAGAATTGATTAAAAAATTAGCTGAATATCCAGAAGAGGTTGTTCAATCTGCCGAACATCGTGCACCACATCGTATTGCTCGTTACTTATTCGATTTGGCAAGCATGTTCCATTCCTTCTATCGTCAAGGTCGCATCATTGGCGTAGACCCAGCGTTGCAACAAGCTCGTCTAGGATTAATCACAGCGATTGCCCTCGTACTTCGTCAAGGCTTGGGTATTTTAGGTATTTCTGCTCCGGAAAAAATGTAATAGGTGGGAGGCATCATGGCAACTAAGTATATTTTCGTAACTGGCGGCGTTGTTTCTTCTCTTGGTAAAGGGATTACAGCAGCATCCTTGGGTCGCTTGCTTAAAAACCGCGGTTTCAATGTAACGATTCAAAAATTTGACCCATACATTAATATTGACCCTGGTACGATGAGCCCTTACCAACATGGTGAAGTATTCGTAACAGATGACGGTGCTGAAACTGACCTTGATTTGGGTCACTATGAACGCTTTATCGATATTAACCTTAGTAAACGTTCCAACATTACAGCAGGTAAAGTGTACTGGTCTGTAATCAATAAAGAACGTAAAGGTGATTACTTGGGCAGCACTGTACAAGTAATTCCACACATTACAAATGAAATCAAACAAAACGTATACCGCGTAGGTAAAGAGGATAACGCAGATGTAGTTATCACTGAAATCGGTGGTACTGTAGGTGATATTGAAAGCTTGCCATTCATGGAAGCTATCCGCCAAGTGAAAAAAGAAGTAGGCCGTAACGATGTACTTTACATTCACGTAACATTGGTGCCTTATATCAATGCAGCAGGCGAGTTGAAAACTAAACCTACACAACACAGCGTAAAAGAATTGCGCAGCATTGGTATTCAACCAGATATTTTGGTATGCCGCAGCGAAAAACACATTTCTGATGAAATGAAAGAAAAACTTGCTTTGTTCTGTGACGTAGAACCAGAAGCAGTTATTGAAAACCAAACTTGCAGCTCCATCTATGAAGTGCCATTGATGATGCAAGATCAAGGTCTTGATGATATTGTTATCAAAAAATTAGGCCTTGAAGAACGCCCTTGCGATATGGCTGAATGGAAAGAAATGGTTCATAAAATCTTGAACCCTAGTAAAGACATTACAGTTGCTATCGTTGGTAAATATGTAGCATTGCATGATGCGTATTTATCCGTAGTTGAAGCTCTAGATCATGCTGGTATTGCTACGGGTACTAAAGTGAATATTCGTTGGATTGACTCCGAAGAACTTGATGATACATCTGTAGATCCTAAAGAGGTATTTGATGGTGTTGAAGGTATCATCGTACCTGGTGGATTTGGTTCCCGTGGTGTAGAAGGTAAAATTCGTACAATTCAATATGCTCGTGAAAATAATATTCCATATCTCGGTCTATGCCTTGGCATGCAATCTGCAGTAATGGAATTTGCTCGCAACGTATGCGGTATGGAAGGTGCTACATCTAGCGAATTCGACGAAAATGCTAAATACAAAGTAATTGACTTGATGAGTGATCAAGTTGATGTAGATAAAAAAGGCGGTACAATGCGCCTAGGTATCTATCCATGCAAAGTAGAAGCAGGTACAAAAACTCATGAAGCCTATGGCGAAGATTTGATTTATGAACGTCATCGTCATCGCTATGAGTTTAACAATGAGTATCGTCAACAATTGACTGATGCGGGACTTGTTATCTCTGGTACATCTCCAGATGGTCGCCTTGTGGAAAGTATTGAAGTGAAAAACCATCCATTCTTCATTGGTACACAAGCGCATCCAGAACTTAAATCCCGTCCGAATAATGCACATCCATTATTCCGCGGTTTCGTAGATGCGATTTTGGAACTTAAAAAATAGACTACTATTCTACTGTAAGTAGTAAATCTATTGTAGTACGTAAAAAGAAGAAAGATGCTCAGAAATGAGCATCTTTCTTCTTTTTTATTCATATCGATAAATGTTGGAAAATATATCGATAAATTTAAAAATAACACTTGCAATCTTGAATGATATTTGTTATTATATAGACAAAGATAGATATAGATATAGATTTGGTGATAAGTACACCGATAATATATAACTGTTACATTGGAACTCAATTAAGGAGGACATAACATGTCTATTATTGGTAAACAACTTCCTGAATTTACTCTAGATGCTTTCAAAAAACCTGAATTAGTAAAAGTTAGTACTGCCGATGTGTTGGGCAAATGGTCCATCTTCGTATTCTATCCAGCAGACTTCACATTTGTTTGCCCTACAGAATTAGAAGACGTACAAAACTCTTATGCAGAATTGAAAGAACTAGGTTGCGAAGTTTACTCCGTATCTTGTGACTCTGAATTTGTTCACAAAGCATGGTCTGATGCTTCTCCAAGCATTAATAAAATCGAGTACTACATGTTAGCTGATAAAAAACATGAATTAGCTGATTTCTTCGACGTATTCCAAGAAGAATCTGCTATGGCTTACCGTGGTACATTCGTAGTAGATCCAGAAGGTTTCGTTCGTACAGCTGAAATCCATGATATGGGTATCGGTCGTTCTGCTGAAGAATTGGTTCGTAAAGTACAAGCGGCTCAATTCGTAGCAAAACATGGTGACCAAGTGTGTCCTGCACGTTGGAAACCAGGTAAAGACACATTGAAACCAGGTCTTGATCTAGTAGGTAAAATCTAATTTAGAAATAACCTGAACGCTAGAATAATCTAGACAACTCCTCAAATGACAAAACGGGCACGCATCGTTTTCCTGACGATACGGTAAGTCCCAATACCAGATGAACCCTCTCCAATTCATCATGGTAAACCTCATATAACAAACTACAAACTATACGCAAAAGGACTGGCCTTCGGGCTAGTCCTTTTGTGTTATGTAAAATAATTAATGTTTCGATAGGTGTAATTGCAAGTCTAATAATAGAATAAAGTAAATTAATAATATAGGCTTAGGCCAATAAATATAAGGGTTTTAAATATCCCTTTGTAAAAGTAGGAAATAAGTTCTTGCATTTTTGAATTTAGTGGTCTATAATGAAATTAATTCCTAGTGATACACAAGGTTTTATAAATGAAGTAGGATAAGTGCTTTATAACATGGGGTGTGTTAGCACTAACTTTTACAAAGAGAGGCAAGATATATGAGGATTTCCACAAAAGGTCGCTATGCATTGATGGTTCTCATCGATTTAGCAGAGCAAGGTCAGGATAAACCGGTTTCCTTGCGATCCGTTGCAGAACGACAAGGTATATCTGAGAAATACCTTGAGGGTATTGTGGCTCGTTTGGGTGCCGCTAACCTAGTGGATAGTATTCGTGGTAAATACGGAGGCTATCGCTTATCTAAAAGCCCTAAAGAGTACACTATTATTGAAATTTTGCTTGCCACGGAAGAATCCATGGCTATTATCTCCACTCTTGATGAAGGGGTGAGTACTGATACAGTAATCAATGAGAGAACTGTTGGTTTCTGGGCAGGATTACAAAACTATATTCATGATTATCTAGAAAACGTAACTCTTCAAGATGTAATTGATGGAACTTACGCTAAACTTGATACAAAATATGATAATTGGGATGGTTCTATTTAATAAGGAGT
>CAUHTB010000141.1 GCA_959608595.1 uncultured Veillonella sp.
TTACTCCCTTAACATATAGTTTTAATACTAAAAATTTTATAGTGAAAAAATCACTTTGGTATATAAACATATACCAATCATCCAAATTTACACAAAAATTTTTTCATTCAAAATTTATCTAAAACAATTAATTAGAAATCAAAATTAGACCAATGAAAATAATTTAGTCAGTAAAAATAAATCATTTAGAAAAACAATTCATTACAAAGCATTATTAAGATTACAATTATTAATCAAAATTTACTACTAAAATAAAATTTAATATATTGAGCAAAATTTATAGACAAAGTAATAAGACTGTTTCACGTGAAACAAGTTAATATAAAACTACAGTAATATTAAGTATCCTAACATTCTAAATTATCTATAACATTACCAATGATAACTTTTAGGATTAAAATATATTTTGATATAGCTTTAAGTTATATCAACACACCACTAAATTATATGAGAATACAGGCCCTATATACTTTGACAGGCTTTCATCATATCTATATACTATTAACTAGATAGTAATTAGATTGATTATCTTTAATATAGTTAAATTGATTATATTACATGATCTAAATATATAAATAATAGTAAGCACACACGCTCTACGGATACGCAGAGCTTTTTATTTTTGAAGAGGAGGCGTTTCCATGCCCATCTATAACGGAATGCTTCCTGCCATCGATAAAGCAGAAGTAAAACGATACGCAGGACTTCGTCACGCTGAGGATTTTCCACAACAATATGTAGACGAAGCATGTAAGGAAATCCAATTATTAGCTACACCTAAAGGTGTATATCAAGAATATGATTATGATGCAGAAACAAAGACAATTTTAAGCAATCCACCGCTTAAAATTGAAGGTTCAATCATCGAAAAACACTTAGAAAAATCTACAAAGGTCTATGTATTAGGCGTAACAGTAGGTGAAGATGTAGAAATTCGCAGTGAACAGCTTTTTAAACAAGGTAATTACACTGTAGGTTTATTGCTTGATGCAGCGGCTACTACAGCAGTAGAACAAGTAGCTGATCAAGTTAACGAAGTTATCAATACCATCGCTAAAAAGCAAGGTTATAAACCAACATGGCGCTTTAGCCCTGGTTATGGTAACTGGCCACTAGAAATTCAGCCACAATTAGCTAAAATCATTAAAACAGAGATGATTGGCTTACAAGTTACAGAAAATTATTTATTATTCCCACGTAAGTCGGTAACAGCTATCATTGGTTTAATGCCAGCTAATGAAGATATCAATACAAAGCGTGGTTGCACATCTTGTTCCCAAAAGGATTGTGCATCTCGTAAATTACCAGAAAAGGCATCTGTAACCACTAATAATGAAGGAGAAGAGGGCTGTAGTAAAACGACAGCTGAAGCCTCTGGTATCGCCATGAAAGGCCAACCAACAGAATAATGTTTCACGTGAAACATTTTAAAATTTAGGATGATAAAGGAAGATTTTTATGTATATATTTGACGGTGCTATGGGCACAATGCTTCAAGCTGCAGGCTTGGAAGAGGGCTATTGTCCAGAATTATTTAACGTAGAAAAACCAGAAGTAGTAAAGAATATTCACGCTCAATACTTACAACATGGCAGTGATGTTATTACTACAAATACATTCGGTGCTTGTGGTCTTAAGTTAGAAGATTACGACTTACAAGATCGCGTAAGAGAAATCAATATTGCAGCTGTAAAAGTAGCAAAAGAAGCTATTGCAGAGGTTAAACCATCTGCCCGTGTAGCTGGTTCTATGGGTCCTACAGGTCGTTTCTTACAACCATTAGGCAATATGAGCTTTGATTCTATTTATGACACGTACCGTAAACAAGCAGATGCATTGATTGAAGGTGGCGTAGATTTCATTATCATTGAAACTATCATTGACGTACAAGAAATGCGTGCCGCTTTATTAGCATCTCTTGACGCTCGTGAAGCAGCAGGGAAGACAAAAGAAGATGTACAAATCATCTGTCAATTTTCTTTCAGTGAAGACGGTCGTACTATTACAGGTACACCACCTGCAGTAGCAACTACTATCGTAGAAGCAATGGGTGCAGATATCATCGGTATCAACTGTTCCCTTGGACCTGAACAAATTACACCACTTATTGAGGAAATCGCTAGCGTTACAAACTTGCCAATTAGCTGTCAACCAAATGCAGGCATGCCTCAATTAATTAACAAACAAACTGTATTCCCACTTACAGCAGAAGAAATGGGTCCATTGATGATTCCAATCGTAGATGCAGGTGCAAGCTATGTGGGTGGTTGCTGTGGTACAACACCAGCTCATATCCAATCTATTTCCGACGCTGTAAAAGCACATACACCTAAAGAACGTGCTCATATTGAACCTAAAACAATCATTACAAGCCGTACTAAATTGATAGAGTTAGGTCACAATACAAAACCTCTTATCATCGGTGAACGTATCAATCCTACAGGTCGTAAAGTTCTGGCTCAAGAATTACGCGATGGCTCTTTCATCCGTGTAAAACGCGATGCGTTAGACCAAGTAGAAGCAGGTGCCGATATCCTCGACGTAAACATGGGCGTAGCTGGCATGGACCAAACTCCATTGATGGAGCGTGCTATCTTCGAATTATCTATGCTTGTTGAAACTCCATTATCTATCGATACATTGGATCCAGCAGCTATGGAAGTAGCCCTTAAAAACTACCCAGGTCGTGCTCTTATCAACTCCGTAAATGGGGAAGAGGAGTCCATCACACACGTTATGCCATTAGCTAAACGTTATGGTGCTGCTTTGCTTTGCTTGCCAATCTGCAGTGGCGACTTACCTGAAAAAGCAGAAGACCGCGTTGCTTTAGCTGAAAGTATCGTAAATCGTGCTTACGGCTATGGTCTTCAACCTCATGACTTATTACTTGATCCATTAGTGTTAACACTTGCTAGCGGTGAAGATAGTGCACGCCAAACATTGCGTACATTACAGTTATATAAAGAGAAATTTGGCTTCCCAACAGTAATGGGCTTGTCCAACATCTCCTTCGGTATGCCACAACGCCCTTACTTGAACGGTCAATTCTTAACAATGGCTTTAGCATGTGGCTTAACTACACCTATTATGAACCCTCTAAACTATCCAGCGAAAAAAGCGTTTGTTTCAAGCACTACATTATTAGGTTGGGATCCAGGTTCTGCTCAATTCATCAAAGAATACGGCTACGAAGACGAAACAAGTGCTCCTGGTAACGCTGCTCCAAAAGGTCCTGAAAAGAAATCTTTCGACAGTAATGATCCACTCGCTAATATCCGCGCTTGCGTAGAGCAAGGGGAAAAAGAGGCGATTATAGATCTTGTTAAAAAAGCATTAGCCGATGGTATTGATCCATTAGACCTTACTAAAAAAGGTTTATCTGAAGCGATGAACGTAGTAGGGGACAAGTTCGGTTCTGGTAAATTATTCTTGCCACAAGTAATGCTTGCTGCTGAAACAATGCAGGCTGCTTTCAACACCATTAAAGAAATTATTCCTGCTAGTGAAAGTCTAGATAAAGGTACAGTCGTTGTAGCTACTGTTAAAGGTGACATCCACGATTTAGGTAAAAATATCGTAGCGGCCTTGCTTGAAAACAATGGTTATAAAATCGTCGACCTCGGCAAAGACGTTGACCCAGAAGTCATCGTTCAAGCGATTAAAGACAACAAAGCGGCTCTCGTTGGTATCTGTTCCTTGATGACCACAACAATGCCTCAAATCGACAACACAATCGCTGCAATCCGTGCCGCAGGCCTTAACACTAAGGTTATGGTAGGTGGCGCCGTAGTATCTCAAGACTACGCAGACCAAGCGGGCGCAGATATCTACGCTA
>CAUHTB010000142.1 GCA_959608595.1 uncultured Veillonella sp.
GATACATACATTTTGAGCGATGGTGAATTAGCTATCGTAACTCGTGATAATGTATCCGTATTCGACCGTGAAGGCAACCCTGTTGATAAAGAAGTATTCCATGTTAACTGGAATGCGGAAGCAGCAGAAAAAGGCGGTTATGAACACTTCATGTTGAAAGAAATTCATGACCAACCTAAAGCTGTACGCGATACTTTCGGTACACATATCTCTGAAGATGGTAAAACAGCTATCTTTGATGAATTGAATTGGACTGCTGAAAATGTAGCAGCTTTTAATAAAATCCTCATCGTTGCATGTGGTACAGCATACCATGCTGGTCTTGTAACAAAACAATATATTGAAAACTTGGCGCGCATTCCTGTAAGTGTGGAAATCGCTTCTGAGTACCGTTACAGCAATCCATTGACTGATGACAAAACATTATGTATCGTTATCAGCCAATCTGGTGAAACATCTGATACATTGGCAGCGTTGAAAGAAGCTAAACGCCTTGGTGCTAAATCCTTAGCGATTACAAACGTAGTAGGTTCCAGTATCTCCCGTGAAGCAGATAACACTGTGTACACATGGGCAGGCCCTGAAATCTCTGTAGCGTCCACAAAAGCGTACACTACTCAATTAGTAGCTGGCTTGTTATTTGCTGTATACCTTGGTCAATTAAATGGCAAAATGGATCCAGTGTTAGGTGAAGAAATCCTTAGCGGCGTTAAAAACTTGCCTACATTGATTCATGAAATCTTTGAAGTAGATGAAGATATGAAAGCCTTTGCTAAACATTATGGCTTCAAATCTGATGCGTTCTTCTTGGGTCGTGCTATCGACTACGCAGTAGCGATGGAAGGTGCTTTGAAATTGAAAGAAATTTCTTACATCCATGCTGAAGCATATGCTGGTGGCGAATTGAAACATGGTACATTAGCTCTTATTGAAGAAGGCGTACCTGTTATCGCATTGGCTACACAAGAGGATGTGTACGATAAGATGATCAGTAACATCCGCGAAGTAAAAGCTCGTGAAGCGGTTGTAATCGGTATCGGCATGAAAGGTGACGAAGAATTATCTAAACACGTAGACCATACAATCTATGTTCCTCGTGCAAATAAATTCATCGCTCCAATCCTTGCAGTTGTACCATTGCAATTATTAGCATATTATGCAGCGATTACACGCGGCGCAGATGTAGATAAACCACGTAACTTGGCTAAATCTGTAACCGTAGAATAATATATATAACCAACAGTGCTTCGGCACTGTTGGTTTATTTCAATATAGGGAGACTATTATGGCAGTTATATTTTCCGGCATCCAACCAAGTGGTGAGTTAACACTTGGTAACTATTTGGGGGCTTTACGTAATTTCTTAGATTATCAAGATACTGACGAATGTTATTATTGTATCGTTAACCAACATGCAATCACTGTACCGCAAGATCCAAAAGAGTTATTCCAAAATACTCGTAATTTGGCTGCGTTGTACCTAGCGGTTGGCCTCGATCCTAAAAAGGTAACATTGTTCGTACAATCCGAAGTACCTGAGCACGTTAAACTCGGTTGGGTTATGCAATCTATTAGCTATGTTGGCGAATTAGAGCGTATGACGCAGTACAAAGATAAGTCTCAAAAGCAAGGTGACTCTATTCCTACAGCATTGCTTACGTACCCACCATTGATGGCGGCAGATATCTTGTTATATGGTACAAACTATGTTCCTGTAGGTGAAGACCAAAAGCAACATCTTGAATTGACTCGTAATTTGGCAGAGCGTTTTAACCGTAGATTTGGTGAAACTTTCGTAGTACCTGATATCAAGGTAGGCGAAGGTGGTGCTCGCGTTATGAGCTTACAAGAGCCTACTAAGAAAATGAGTAAATCTGATGATAACCAAAATGCTACAATTCGTCTTTTGGATGCACCAGATTTGATTGTGAAAAAATTGAAACGCGCTCAAACTGACTCTGATAATGCAGTGCGTTACGATAAAGAAAACAAACCGGGCATTTCTAACTTGATGGGCATTTACCGTGCTATCACAAAAGACAGCTATGAAGCTATCGAAGAAATGTATGCAGGTAAAGGTTATGGCGTATTTAAATCCGATATTGCAGACCTATTAGTGGCAACTCTTGAGCCAATCCAACAACGCTACAATGAATTGATTGCAAGCCCTGAACTCGATGTAATTCTCGATGAAGGTGCTGCTAAGGCTCATGCTAAAGCAAGTCAAATGTACCGTAAAGTTGAGCAAGCTATGGGCTTGTGCCGTAAATAAAATCATATAGTAGACTTTCAATTTGTGAGGTAAGCCATGACGAAACAAGAGGCAATGGAACGCTTTTCATCAGGTGCCGTACAACAGAGCTTAGAAATACATCGTGGAATCCAGTGGACTGGACGCATCGTCGGTCTATTGGTGTGCGTGTTAATTGTGAAATATTTGCCGTCCGATTGGGCTGAGCGTATATTGTATTATCTGTTGTTACTCCTTATATTGTGGACCCTTCATAGATTAGGTGAAAGTCAAGCTTTTATCTGTGAAAAGGGCCTCGTGTTGAAACGTAGGCCTTTTTCTTTTATAGAATACTTTCACAGTCTTTTTCATGGGGATGAATATTTTGTCTTTGTAGATTACGAGCATATTATTGGGTTTACCGAAGGTTGGCGTGAATTGCAGGCTATGAATGGTCATGGTGGTATTTATGTCATACCCTTAGACCTCGCGCAGGTAGGGTATAAAGATAAAATGGCCATGATTGAAGCTATTAATAAGCATTCAAATCTTTAAAATATAGGTTATACAAATGCTTTATCCTTACAACAGATGATATGTAATATTAAGAAATTAAGAAAATCCAAAAATTCATCAAATTAGCTATTTACAACTTTAACGAACTAAAGTATAATACAATCATCGGGTGCAGAGGTGAGTTCTGTACAGCATATAATAGCAAGTAGTTAAAGGTGTAACACACCGTGGAGGATAGTTATGAATTGGAAAAAAATGATGGCCGTTGGCCTTGCAGCAGTATCTATGATGGTATTTGTAACGGGTTGTGGTAGCGATACTAAAACTGCTAATACAGAATTACCTAAAAAAATCGTTATCGGCTTAGATGATAGCTTCCCTCCAATGGGCTTTAAAGATGATAAAGGCGAAATCGTAGGTTTAGATATCGATATGGCTAAAGAAGCAGCTAAACGCGCTGGTATGGAGGTAGAGTTCAAAGCTATCGACTGGTCCAGTAAAGAAGCCGAGTTGAAATCTAAAAAAATCGACGCTTTATGGAATGGCTTAACAGTATCTCCTGAACGTGAGAAAAATATTTTGTTCTCCAATCCATACATGAAGGATAAACAATACATCGTTGTTCGTAATGATGATGACTCCATCAAATCCAAAGCTGATTTAGCAGGTAAAGTAGTAGGTGTTCAACAAGCTAGTACTGGTGAATCTGCATTACAAAATGATCCAAGCGGTAAAACTGTGAAAGAAACAAAATCTTATGCTGACTTCGTAAGTGCTTTCATGGATCTTGGTATTGGTCGTGTTGATGCAGTTATCGCCGATGGTGTTATCGCTCGTTACCTCATGACAAAAGAACCTGGTAAATACAAAATCGTAGACGGTACTGATTACGGTGTTGACAACTTCGCTGTTGGTTTCCGTAAAGATGACACTGCATTACGTGATAAAATCAATGGTATCTTAGCGGACATGAAAAAAGATGGTACTGCTGATAAAATCGTTGAAAAATGGTTGGGCTCTAGCGCAGACCTAGATAAGAGCGATGCTAAATAGTACAATTCGTGATATACTAATAGTACTATGGT
>CAUHTB010000143.1 GCA_959608595.1 uncultured Veillonella sp.
GTAGATCGTTGCCCTAAGGTAAACAATTTGCCTATCCAAGTCTTTTCAAAGTGATTAAAGAACACGATGATAAGGACAATTAGCAAGGCTGTCAATCCTAGTACTGCATACAGCGCTATCGTTCCTTCTCCAAGAGCTACAAAAACGCCCCAAAGAAATGCACAATAACCGATGAGCCCTAAAATACCACCCGGTACAACGAGTTCTACCGCCATCAGGGCGATCCCTATAGCCATCCAAATTAAAAACTCCATAGGCCCTCCTCTCTATAATTAATTTTATACAACTTATATACTCATTATACAATATTAAAAATAATTTATAAAGATAATTACTAATAATAAGTAAACTAAAAACGACTACTTTCACAGATATACATCTGATCTAGTAGTCGTTTATTATAAGGAGTAAAAAACAAATTGGGCTTATAAACGCAACGATTTATATGGTAGCCTCACAGCAACTTGAATTATACTTCTGTTTTTTTCAATTGATCATTACCAACGCCTGTTTTTTGAAGGATTAATAAGATAATACTCATTGCCATGCCTACTACAGTAGCAAGACCCATGCCTTTCAATACAACAGGACCTACAGCAAGTTCTGCACCGCTAAGACCTACAACGAGGATAACAGATGTTAAGATCATATTAACAGGGTTTGTATAATCTACCTTGCGTTCTACAAGCATGCGCAAACCGGATGCTGCAATGATACCGAATAAGAGAATGGATACACCACCCATAACTGGAACTGGAATAGCATGAATAAGAGCTGCTACTTTACCTACAAAGGAGATAATCATCGCAAGAACTGCAGCACCACCAATTACCCATACGCTAAAGCAACGAGTAATAGCAAGGACACCGATATTTTCACCGTATGTCGTATTTGGTGTAGCACCAAAGAAACCAGAAAGGATGTTCGCAAGGCCATCACCTAGCAAGGAGCGTTGTAAACCTGGTTCTTTCATCAAGTCTTTTGATACAATGTTGCTCGTTACAACTAAATGACCTACGTGCTCAGCAAATACTACAAAGAGTGCTGGCATAATCATAATAATGGCATTGATATCAAATACAGGCATGCCATAGAACTGTGGTAAAGAGAACCAAGGAGCAGCCTCTACACCAGAGAAATCAACAACGCCCATGAAGGCAGACAAGATATAGCCGGAAACAACGCCAATCAAAACAGGGATTACAGCTAAGAAGCCACGGAACACAACAGTACCAAGCAAGGTAACAACTAAGGAAAACATAGAGATAAAAATAGCTTGGCTGTGGCTCATGCCTAAATCTTGATTACCAATAAGGCCAGACATACTCATCGCTACTGGCGCTAATTCCAAACCGATAATAGCTACGATAGCCCCCATCGCTGCTGGAGGGAATAACTTATCGATCCAACGAGTACCAATATAACGAACGAGAATAGATAAAATCACAAAGGATAGACCAAATACAACGAAGGCCCCCTTTGCGGCCTCATAACCGAGACCTGCAGATAATACGCCTGCTACAGGAGCAATGAAAGCAAAGCTAGAGCCGAGATATGCAGGGATTTTGCCTTTACAAACAAATAAATACAGTAATGTACCGATACCATTCATAAATAAAGCTGTTGCCGGATCTACTTTTAACAAATATGGTACCAATACAGTAGAACCAAACATAGCAAATAAATGTTGGAAACTAAGTGGCAACATTCGACCCCAGGACGGGCGTTCTTGGATATCAATATAATCCTTCATTTTTTCTCCTCACACACAATACAAGTACGTTACATTTATACAGCACCTCTTAAGAGATGCTATATAAATCCACACTAAATATATTCACCTTATACTACATAAGTTAAATATCAACGTTCAGACCTAGGTCGTCTACGAGTAGGCTTTTTAGTCTCTCTCGGTCTAAATGGACCAGGCATTTCCGTTTTTCGAGGACTCTTCGGAGCAGCCGGTTTGAATCGGCTTTGCGTTTCCTCACGTAAAGATGGCAAAGCCTCAGCAGTACCAACTTGTTTTACACCTTCTACATTGCGACGACCAACGCTAGCTAACAAGCCTATAGCCATAAAGTTCATCAACAATGAGGAACCACCATAACTAATAAATGGCAAAGGTACCCCTGTTACAGGCATAATGCCACAGACCATGGCAATGTTAAATAATGCTTGTCCACTGATGAGCAAGGTTATCCCCATCGCTAACCATTTGCCAAATGCATCGCGAGATCGATTAGCAATGCGGAATCCAAAGAATGTAAAGGCTGCCACCAAAAGAACTACAAAGACAGCTCCAACAAAGCCCATTTCTTGAGCCCACACGGCGAATGCAAAGTCTGTATGTGCTTCTGGCAAGTAAAAGTACTTAGATGTACCTTGCATAAAGCCTTCCCCAAGAAAACCACCAGAACCTACGGCCAAAAGGCCTTGCACAGTTTGATAGCCCATATCTTGAGCATGAGGCCAAGGATCGAACCAAGACTGAATCCGTTCCCAACGATACGGAGACATACGAGCTGCAATAAAGCCTATCACGCCAGCTACAGCAAAGGCACCACCAAAGAATCGACCATCAAAACCTGCTAAATAAATTAATATGAAGGAGAACCCGAAGATTAGCACAGTTGTCCCCATATCTGGTTGCAAGATCGTTAACACTGCAAAGATTATAGGCCAAACTAACATTGGCAACATATAACCTACGCGTTCACTCACATAACCTTGTAAGTTTGTGAGTGGATTATTATATCTTGATTTACCCCATTTTCTCATGGTACTCAATTTAGCGGATGTCCATATTATGGCAGCTAACTTGGCAAATTCCGACGGCTGTATCGATACGGGACCGATAACAATCCACCGACGCGCACCATTAATGACAGAGCCCGCCACAAGAACTAATACCATGCCTATTAGGGTTGCAATCATTATGCGTTGCAACATATGTGGCTTTTGTAGTTGTCTATAATCATACCGATATAAAATAACACCTATTGCCATTGAAAGAAATAGGAAACCTATATGTTTTGAAAAGTACCCTAAAAGCCCTGTATTTTCGTAAATAGAGTTAATATAAGTGGCACTGAAGATATTCACACTACCTATAATCGTGATGAGCAATATAGGTAAGAGCATACCTTGTAAATCATTTTTAAAGAGTGAGCCCCACCGACTATCCCCCTTATTCGGTGTTTCCATGTTAAGCCTCCTTTTGTACTTTTGGCTTAATTGCTTCTAAGCGGAAAATAGGTTGCCCTTTAGCACTAAACTTTTCTTCATACTCAGTTTTTACATTTGGAAGATCTGTACTATGTAAATCATAGGTTACATTTTTAAGTTCCCATCCGCATTCTTTAAATTCTTCAAGAGAGAACATAAATAAACCTTCATTATCAGTTTTAAAATGAACCTCACCACCGTCTTTTAAAAGACGAGCATAACGATCGAGGAATGTATGATATGTGAGGCGACGCTTAGCATGTTTTGCCTTAGGCCATGGATCACAGAAGTTGATATAGAAGCGATCTACTTCACCTGGCGCAACAATCTCTTCAATACCAGCGATATCAAAGAGAGATACCTTAGCATTATCGCGTTCTGCTTCAAAGATTTTTTGTGCTGCGTAATAAATTACCCCAATTTGCACTTCAAATCCTACGAAGTTAGCATCTGGATACGCTTCAGACATGCCCGAAATAAAGCGTCCCTTACCTGTACCAAGCTCCATATATAATGGTCGTTCAGGATGTGCAAACAACTCACGCCATTTCCCCTTATACTGCTCTTGACCAGATAAAATAATATGAGAGTCATATTCGTG
>CAUHTB010000144.1 GCA_959608595.1 uncultured Veillonella sp.
CACCTGGTGTTTGTTCCCCATCACGAAGGGTTGTATCGAAGAAATATACGCGATTCTGTTCCATAATAGCCACCTTTTCTATCCTCATAAAACATAATACTTTATTATATCTATCCATAGTGAAAGTTTGTAAAATCGCCAATGTCGACACCATATATAATCTGTGACTTACTAGACTTTCACAAATAAAAAAGCCCCTCAGAACAACTGTCGTTGCTCAAAGGGGCGTTATATTCATAACACGGTACCACCCTAATTGGGACTCGTTGCGGGTATAACGGAACCACCGTCGATGACTACTGCTGCATTCGCCACCAAAGCTCACGGGAGAGTGTCAGCGTACAACCTCTATTGCCTCGCACCAACCGGCAACTCTCTGAAAGCAGGACCTGTAAACCTTTATACCCATTCATAGCTCGTTTTAAGATATAAAGGTATTATACGGCATTCTATAGAACTGTGTCAACAGGATGGACATGTGAGTTTTGTGAAAACACAGTTTTATCGTTACAATTTGACATTCCCCATGATTTCACGCATACTGTAAATAAGCAGTATCAATGATTGGAGGAATTATTATGAGTGGTTCAAGCAAATTTTTCTTTATTTTATCGGGTATTGTAAGCATTATCCTGGGGATATTCTTACTATCAAACCCCTTTACAAATCTCATAGCTTTTGCCTGGCTTTTTTCTATTATCTTTTTTGTTAATGCAGTCAGCTCCATTATAAATTATTTTATGTTACCGGCTGAATTACGTAGCGGCTGGTATCTTATCGACGGCATGATCAATGCACTATTCGGTATCTTTCTCGTATGTGGCGGATTTGCATTCCTACCGTTAGTATTCCCGATCACAATCGGTATCTGGATGGTAATCGATGCTATCATCATTTTCATTAAATCCAGAAATGCCGACTCCATGGTATCACTACTAGGAGGCAGTGCAAAATGGCTCGCACTTGTTCTGTTACTATTAGGCCTGTTACTCATATTCATGCCGATTGCTTCCGGTGAGGTATTTATCTACTTTATCGCTTTCGGTTTCTTATTTGACGGAATTTATTCCATCGGTGAGGCTTTTAAAAAATAGAATATAACTAAATAATTACACTATAAGATCGGCCATGTACTGCCAAATAGCTGTCATAAATTACGATGTCTATTTCGTATTTGTGGCAGCTATTTTATTTGTTTTGGCTAGCCGTCATGGTAAATGTATTCGCCTACTACATTTGCAAGTGGTTAGACGTTTTTCTAGCTCTTTTATTTAGCAACTAGCCCAACGCTCTAACATTAGCGTAATAATGGGGTTATAGGACAAAAATTAGTACAACCCTGTAGTAATTTAAAATCCCCTTGATCAGTACCAAGATACTCATCAAAGGGATTATATTAATTATGAAAAAGACAAATAGCCCTTCATTATCCTAGGATCGCTATTAAATTCAAGTCACATCTTAGGCTTTAAATATAACACCATTATGCTCTAGTTGTTCCACTGTTTTTTTACCAATGCCCGGTAGCATCAATGCTTCTTGTTTAGTAATTGTTTTAAAATCATCTACTGTGTATAGGCCGGCTTGTGAAAGTGTAATTTGTGCACCGAACCGTATATTGTCATATACCGGATTTCCACGCAAAGCCCCACCTTTAGCAACCTCTACGGGGCTCATATGAGCGGACTCGCGTTTTCCCATATAACTATCATTAGAGTACCGATTTATAACAGTTCGACCGGTAACACGTTCATACGCATCATATAGAGTCTGCCATAGTGGACTTTCAAAATCCACTAATTGAGTTGGTAAAAATGAGATAGCAGTATATAAGCTTATTAATTCTCGTGGGTCAGAATCTATGTTGCTCACTTGGTCTACCATATACATAATAGCCTCTAAATGATCTTCTACAAAATCGTTCCAGCGCGTTGCATCTTGTAATAACCAATCAATATCTTCATATTCATCAACAAGATCTGCTAATACATCATGGGCTATCTTGCTTTCACCACACTGCAAAGCCAATAGAATATACAGCATATGCATAGGCAACATGATATCCGGAGCCTGATTAAATGCATTTTGTATATCATCGCAACATGCAAGATATCGCTGATATACCTTGCGGCCGCGATCCCAGTTGGCAGCTCCACAACAAGCAACCATCATATACACAAGAAATCCCGAATGATCTTGCTTGTCTCCGTGAAAAACTGGCGTAAAGCAGGCAATCGCATCATTATACATATTATATTCTAAATATATCATCCCCATGTCGATGAGGCAACGCATATAAGGACGCGTCTCTATTATATTCCAATCTATTTTCTTTGGTTTTTTCAACGATTCTACTAGCTGTTTCAACTGATAAATTTGAAAGCTTGGATGTAACTCAAGGGCTATGAGTTCTCGTTTAGCATCTACTTCATCAGGACATAATGCAAGGATTTCATTGTATAACTTCCTTGATTTCTCATTCGTATCAGCCTCTTCTGCAGCCTCATATAAATCACGTAATTTCATTTCTATCGTATTATTAAAATCACCACGATTATATTGAGTCATAAATGCTTCTAACAAATCCTCAATAGATTTGAAATCAGATTCATGTTCGGATACAAATTGTTTCTGTAAACGTAATAATAACTCACTATAAAAGTTAAACATAGAGTATCTCCTTATACATATGAACGTAAAAATACTACTCATATGTAATATAGCACGAGGGAATATATTAATTCTAGAGGTAATACCTCGACCTATTATAGGGTTATAGGACAAAACGTGTTGGTACTTTAATCCCAATCATTGAAAGATAATTTGTCATAGTTATGCAAATCACCCCAAGAAATGGCATCCCCCCAAGTTGGAATTATGCCTTGAAGTTGGGCTCTTTCATTCATAGAACTATATATTTTAGAAATACTTGCATCTTCCTGTGTTTTTACGTTATATAAATCGCTTGCTAAATCTTTTAACATAATGCCTGCTAATGTCTTAGGCCGCCTAGTAGTGTAACGATGTACTTGCCATACGGCATGAACAATACAACGTTGAAGCTTGGCGGTACGCCAAACTTTTTTTAATGCTTTTCTAAGACCAGGTCCACCATCAGAAACGACCACAATGGGGGTCGCTATTCGCTGCATAAGAGCTTGCCATGAGCGAGACTGTTCTGACCTACATAAATACCACCCTAATACATATTCACCATCATAACAGATCAAAATACAAGCTTTTTTAGCTAAGTAAATACCATCAACGAATACCACATCTCTCGAGGTTTCAATTTTGGGCGGCATAGGCCATATTTGCCAGAAATCAGCTATCTGTCTACGAAATGTACGGCCCTGCCCAGGCATGTCCTGTTGTGTTTCTTTACTAAATAACCAATTTAGAAATCGATGAAAACATTTAGTAGTATTATCAATAGTTTGTGTAAAGGTGATGTTACACTGCTTACAATGCCATCGTTGTGATCCAGCTTTAGTTTTCCCATATTTTTGACAAGAAAATCCACAATTTATACATCTTACCAGCATGATTATTCCCTCCACTTAGAACACGATTTTCTAAGAAGATATAACCTTATTGAAGCCAGTAAAATCAAGGGTTTTGGGACTTTTTACCAACACATTTCGTCCACCCTCTAAGTTTATCAAAAGAACTTAAAATAGCGATGGAGCCAGTAATTTACTGGCTCCATCGCCTATAAAACCAACACGTTTTGTCCTATAACCCCCAACGCTCTAACATTAGCGTAATAATCAGAACCACCCGTAAAACGGGTGGTTTGCTCACGGGCTATAAGCCCGTAG
>CAUHTB010000145.1 GCA_959608595.1 uncultured Veillonella sp.
TTTTTACCACCACCGCTATAGCCTGTTAAGGATGTGATAGTGAAAGGATACTCTGTTGGTACAAGACCAGCTTTTACAAGAGGTGCAATACAAGCAATCATACCGCTCGCATGACAACCAGGGTTAGCAATATGTTTTTCAGTAGCGATGGCTGTTTTATAATCTGCACCGAGTTCTGGGAAGCCATAAGCCCAATCAGCAGCCGTTCTAAAGGCAGTAGATGTATCAATGACCTTACATGGTAATTCACCGATAGCGGCCATAATTTCTTTAGATGCCACATCAGGCAAGCAGAGAAATACAATATCTGCCTCTTTAGCTACCTCTTTAATAGCCTCTACATTTTTACGATCCTCATCAGCTGTAGCTAATAGCTCTATATCTTTTCTATCGGATAACCGTTCATGAATTCTTAAACCTGTTGTGCCTTCATGACCGACAATAAATACTTTATAGGGTGTCATAGTAAACCTCAATTCTCACCTATTGGTGACTCACACCTATTTATATAGCTCTCAGTTATTACTTTCAGCGATTATAAATAGGAAACAAACTATACCATACATCACCTTCTGGGGAGATGAAATTATTTCAATGGATAGTCACTAAATGTAGCAACCATAACGGCCTTAATCGTATGGAGACGATTTTCGGCTTCTTGGAATGCTAAGGAATTTGGACCTTCAAATACCTCTTCCGTTACCTCAATACCATTCATGCCGAACCGTTCAAAGATATCTTTACCTACTTGAGTTTCCGTATTGTGGAATGCTGGCAAGCAGTGACAGAATTTGGTATTTGGATTACCTGTTAATGCCATCATTTCAGCGTTAACTTGGAATGGTTTAAACGTATTGATACGTTCTTCCCACATATCGTATGTATCACCCATAGTTACCCATACACCTGTATAGATTATATCTAAGCCTTTAACCCCTTCCGCTACGTTATCTGTACATGTAATGGTAGCACCTGTTTCTTTTGCAACTTTCAAACATTCTTCATAGAATGGACCGGCTGGCCAATATTGTTTAGGACCAATGAGTCTAAAGTCCATGCCCATTTTAACGGCACCACTCATCAAAGCGTTGCACATGTTAGATTGCCCATGGCCTACATAAGCAAAGGAGATTTCATTCAATGGTTTATCAATATTTTCTTGAAGCGTCAAAAAATTCGCTAATGTTTGTGTTGGGTGGTCCATATCGGTAAGGCCATTCCAAACAGGTACGCCAGAATAATCAGCTAATGTATCTACATCGGCTTGATCAAAACCTCTAAACTCGATAGCATCATACATAGATCCTAGAACACGAGCTGTATCTTTTAAGGATTCTTTTTTATTCATTTGGGAACCTGTAGGGCCAAGATATGTTGTATGAGCACCTTGGTCCGCAGCACCTACTTCAAAGGCACAACGTGTCCGTGTAGAGTCTTTTTCAAAAATTAATGCAAAGTTTTTACCTACCAATGTTTTGATTTCTTTGCCTGCTTTTTTATCGGCTTTTAATTTTGTAGCCAAGTCCAAGAAGTATTTAATTTCTTCTGGTGTGTATTGAAGCATTGTTTTAAATGATGTATGTTGTAAACTCTTCATGATAACCTCTTATTTCAAACTACTTATTTAACTACTTTTCTTGTAAAAATTCGGCGGCAATAGCAGCCATCATTGTTATACCAGGTTCTAGGATGCTTTCATCAATGGTGAAAGCCTCATTATGCAAGGCCGGATTACCTTCAAATCCAGTACCTAACCAAAGGAAAGCACCTTTTATTTTATGAAGATATGCAGAGAAGTCCTCTGCTGCCATAGACGGAAATTCAGGATGAACTACCGCTTCTTTACCAAGATATTTCTCTACAATAGATGTGGCATAATCGATGGCGTCTGAATTGTTGATAGTAGCGCCATGACCACGTTTATAATCTAAGGTACTCTTTGTTTTTAATAACATGTCGAGAGCTTGTAAACTTTCACCTAAGCGGCGTTCAATATAATCCCGTTTTTCAGGTGCATAGGTACGGCATGTTCCTTCAAGGTATACATCACCACAGCCTACATTGTATCTGTCGCCACCCTTGATAACACCGATGGTACATACAAGATTATCCATTGGATTCGTTTCGCGAGCAACTATAGATTCTACATTTACAATCCAGTTTGCGGCGGCTACGATGGCATCCACCCCATTATGAGGCTCCGCACCGTGGGTCGATTTTCCTTTAATATGTACGAAAAAATGATCCGATGCAGCCATCAAATTACCTTTTTTTAGACCTACCGTACCAACCGGTAATTGTGGCCACACATGAAGGCCATATATTTCATCTACATCATCAAGAATGCCGCTATCTACAATACCTTGTGCACCTGAGAATAATGCTTCCTCTTCGGAAGGCTGGAATACGAGCTTTACGGTGCCATGCAATTGGTCTCTAATAGACTGTAAAATGGCTGCTGCACCAAGCAAAATCGCAATGTGGCTATCATGACCACAAGCATGCATAACGCCGTCATTTTCTGATGCAAATGGCAATCCAGTAGTTTCATGTATAGGTAAGGCATCTATATCAGCACGCAATGCAATGACTGGTCCAGGTTGAGCCCCTTCGATTTTACCGATAACGGCATAATCAGAAACATCATTTACAAAAGGAATACCTAATTCACCAAGAATCTTTTGAATAAATAAGGATGTATTTTTTTCTTCACCAGATAATTCTGGATGACTATGAATATGTCTACGCCATGCTACAACTTGTTCTTTATATTGTGCGGCATATTTCTTAATCAAATCTTGTAATGTGCTCATTATTCTATCTCCTTTATACACTATATGCATATTTCATACATTATTTGTGTATTTTTATAACCTATGTACGTATTATAATACTATCACTCGTTTTATTCAAGTTTTATACAAAAATTCTGTATTTTTATTTGTTATACTATGAATTAATTTTTATCATAGTCCTTAAAATTGTAATTTATATGAACTTAATTTAGCATATAAAATATCTAATAAATATATAATTATCATTTATATATTCACCTATTTAATCGATAAGTCAGAGAAAACTATTTGTATAAACACACAAAAAAGACACCTTTCAAAGAAGGTGTCTTTTTACTATATTGTCTTATTTAATCTTATAAGCTTATTTTTTAATTTTATTTTTCAATAACTGATTCATCAAGCTGTGTACCATCAGGTAGGAATGCTTTTACTATTAATTTATTCGGTGTAACAGTCATCGTCATATAGTTATTCTTCTCTCGATCTGGTGCCACATATACATCTAAAGGATGTTCTTTCCACTTAGGGCGACGAGCATCTCCGGCGATACCAGTCAGAATATATAATGGTCCCGAAGTATCTCGATTAAAGTTGCGTACATACCCTCTATTACGATAAGAATGTAAATGAGCTGACAACACTAAATCTACATTAAACTCATCAAAGATAGGCATAAACAATACGCCCTCTTCGTTAAATCCTACATCACGACTTGCGCCTGGTCGGTCAAAGGCGTATTGGAATGGATCCCTATGCATGAGAACGACGGTCCATTTTTTAGTATTAGCTGCTAAATCTTGGCGTAGCCACTGAACCTGTACATCGTATAAATCTGGATGATGTGTATCATGATTATCCTCATGATTACTTTCATAAAGTTGCGTATCTAATACAACATAATGAACAGCACCGAAGTCATAGGAATAATAACGACGATTAAAAATTTCATTTCCATTAGGCGG
>CAUHTB010000146.1 GCA_959608595.1 uncultured Veillonella sp.
CCGATACAAGTTGATTTACGATATTATCAAATACATAGGTACCAGTACCTGCAAGGGCTAAGATAAAGAATAAAATCAAAAACTGCGTCGTATTTAAAAAATACTCAGGGTTTTGATAGAGTTTTAATAAAAACTCTCGATCCTTCTCTAAAAGGATATCCATATCCTCAACATGCTCTTTACGAAGACGAGCAAAGGAGAACTTTGCGACCACAAAAAAGTTAATTAAAAATATACATACAAGACCAAACCCTATGGGTAACAGGCCATCTACACTATCCATCTTAATTCCTTTCATACAATAGGGGAAAACGAGTTAGTTTTTATTATAGCAAAAATTATTTTCTATAACCAAGTTCAGATAACATGCCGGATTTATTGCGCCAATCCTTTTTAACCTTAACCCAAAGGTCTAAGTACACCTTTGTAGCCAATAGTTTTTGAATATCTACACGGGCTTCAGCACCAAGTTGTTTCAACAAGGCACCTTTTTTACCGATGATGATGCCCTTTTGAGAGTCTCGTTCACAGTAAATAGTAGCACGGATATAGGTTGTACCATCATCACGGGTTTTCATTTCATCTACGTCTACAGCGATAGCATGAGGGATTTCATCACGTGTAGCCAATAGGATTTTTTCACGAACAATATCAGAAATGATAAGACGTTCTGGTTGGTCCGTAATCATATCCTCTGGGAAGTATTGTGGACCTTCCGGTAATGTTTCTTCTAATACATTTAGAACTTCATTTAGGTTCTCTTTATCCTTTGCAGAAATAGGAATAACCCCTGCAAATGGATATGCATCTTGATAAGACACGATGGCTTCTAAAAGCTCCTCTTTTTTTAGAGTATCAATCTTGTTAACGACTAAGAAAACAGGAACCTTTACACGTTTCAATTGTTCAATAATGAAGTTGTCCCCAGGTCCTCGCTTTTCATTGCCTGCTACTACAAATAAAACAGCTTCCGTTTCTTTCAAGGACTCAATGGCAGCATCTACCATGAATTCACCTAATTTATGTTTTGGCTTATGTACACCTGGTGTATCCATGAAAACGATTTGTTTTGCCTCATCTGTATATACACAGATAATACGGTTACGCGTTGTTTGAGCCTTATCGGATACGATAGCGATTTTGTCGCCAATAAGGGCATTAATTAATGTAGATTTACCAACATTAGGGCGTCCTACAACGGCAACAAAGCCAGATTTAAAATGTTCGTTCTTATTCATTATATGGTGCATCCTCCCGCACATAACCGAGATTACCTAAGATAAATTCTTCTTCAGTGCGCATCTCTTTTTTATCTTCGTCGTTCATATGGTCATAGCCTAAGATATGTAAGCAACTGTGAGTCGTTAAATACGCTAATTCTCGTTCAAAGCTATGTCCATATTCAATAGCTTGTTCACGAGTGCGCTCTAAAGAAATAATCATATCCCCAAGTAAGTGATGTTCCTCTTCACTGCCTTCGTAGTCATCCCCTTCATTAAGGGCAAAGGACAATACATCGGTAGGTCTATCGATGCCGCGATATTCTTTGTTAAGCTCGTGAATCTTAGCATTATCGCAGAGTAAAATACTCATTTCATCTTCTTCAAGACCATATACGCGACTCACTTCATCACAGACCTTGCGTATAACAGCCTCAATATTGGGATTCTCTTGAATTCCTTCATTATAGCTAATATGTATATACATGATTATCCTTTCGCTACAGGCTCTTTAGATGCTACGTTAGTTTCCGCAGTCTCACCAGCTAATTTGCGTTCATGATACTGATCGTAAGCTTTTACAATACGACCAACTAAATCGTGACGAACAACGTCTTGATCGCTAAAGTAAACCATATGAATACCAGGTACATGACGCAATACCTTTTCAGCCTCGCCAAGACCAGACACAACACGTGGTGGCAAGTCAATTTGTGTCTTATCACCGTTGACTACCATTTTAGAGTTGTTACCTAAACGTGTTAAGAACATCTTCATCTGCTCAGCCGTCGTATTTTGAGCTTCGTCTAGAATAACGAAGGCATTTTCTAAGGTACGACCGCGCATATATGCTAATGGTGCTACCTCGATAGTACCGCGTTCCATAAAGCGTTGTACTTGCTCGATGCCAAACATTTCATGTAATGCATCATAAAGAGGTCGCAAATAAGGATCTACCTTGTCTTGTAATTCACCAGGTAGGAAGCCTAATCGTTCACCAGCCTCTACAGCAGGACGAGTCAAAATGATTTTATCTACATTGCGGTTTTTTAAATAGAATGCAGCTAACGCTACAGCTAGGAATGTTTTACCTGTACCAGCAGGGCCTATACCAAAGGTAATGGTATTTTTACGAATGCTATCTACATAGTATTTCTGACCTTCCGTTTTAGGCGTAATATTTTTACCGCGCATATTAACGGATAAGGTATCTTCAAACATAGTATGTACAGCATCAGCTTTACCGTTCGCTACGAGTTTGGCCGCAATACGAACTTGGGACTCAGTGATGGTACTACCTTCTCTGTATAAAAATACTAATTCTTCTAGAGTACGATAGAGGGCATTGACTTGATCCTCATCCCCCTGGAGAACTACCGTATCACCTCGAGCTACTACATCTGCAGAGATGACTTCAAGCATCATATGCAGATATCGATTATGTTGACCTAGTATGGATTGTGCTAGGTCATATGTAGGAAATGTAAATACTTGTTCGCTCATACAACCTCCTAATCTATAAACTTACGAACGGCTTTGCCGTTTAAATAATCACATAAATCACCTTGATAGGCATCCAATTCATCTAATTTATCATCAATTAAGTCTTGAACTCGCCACCATCCCATAGACCAATTTGTAAAGAGTGTATTATCTTCAGGCGCTCGGCCTACAAGACGTTGTAATACAATGTCAGGATGCAAGTGACGAACAAAATTCACAACCCGATCAGCATATTCCTCAGCACTAATTAAAGTAAATTGCCCTTCTTGATACCACTTAGCCATCAATGTATTTTTTACAATATATAAAGCATGCAGTTTGACTTGATCTACGCCAAGAGCTGATAAGATACGGGCTCCTTCAATGGTATCTTTCATAGTATCCCATGGAAGATTTACTATCATATGGGTTGTTACATTAAATCCATATCTCTTAATGCGTATTACAGCATCAATAAACTGAGCTAAATCATGGCCTCGATTAATTTTCTCTAATGTATCATAATTAACAGTTTGTAGGCCTAATTCGATATAGATATCCTTTTGAAAGCGATCTCTAATGTCAGCCAATATGTCTAAATATTCATCGGCAATACAATCTGGTCGTGTCGCAATAGCAATGCCTACTGCTTCGTCGATGCAGCCTTGCTCCATATAGCTTTTAAAATCATCAAGTCCCAAATAAGTATTACTAAAGTTTTGATAATAAGGTATAAATTTTTTCGCCTTATATTTAGGACCTATGTGAGCAATGTTTTCCTCTAATTGCATGCGCACTGTCATCCACGCAGGACGATTTTCATAGCCCGCACCGATTTCACCACAGAAGGTACAGCCCCCTACGCCGGCCGAACCATCTCGATTTGGACACGTAAGCGGTAAGGCAACAGGCAGTTTATAAACCTTTTCCCCATAGGTTTCTTTATAATATTTAGATACCATGCGGTATCGTTTTGGTCTCGTTGTATCGGTCATAACACTCCTATTTAACTAACCAATCATCGCT
Organism: uncultured Veillonella sp.; assembly: GCA_959608595.1. Classification (GTDB taxonomy): domain Bacteria; phylum Bacillota; class Negativicutes; order Veillonellales; family Veillonellaceae; genus Veillonella. The sequence continues at coordinate 3,729 of CAUHTB010000146.1, forward strand.
TGT
>CAUHTB010000147.1 GCA_959608595.1 uncultured Veillonella sp.
ACCACATAATCAGGATTACCCGGACCAATGCCTACGATATACAAGGTATGTGCCATTGTTCAAGCTCTCCTATCTCTTTAGCATGCTTATCCATTGCCAAAATCTCACCTTTTAAGGTGGTAATAATAATACCTACCTCTGCTTCATTAGCAATGTATCGCTCACTACGTAACGATGCACGATCTACCACACGTTGGTATACGCCAGTCAGTCCTTCACGCTCCAATATTGGGAACGTAGACTCTGTAGTTTGGCAATTAAATAGCTCTTCACACACCGCTTGGGATGCCCCTTCTAAAGCGGCATAGGCTACGATGCTTTCCATGCGACCATCACTCATGCGATTGTGGGTATGGAAACTGCCACTAGCTAATTTTATTAACTTACCAATATGACCGATGATCAAGATACGCTTGAAGCCAATTTCAACGGCTTTTTCAAGCATAAAGCCAATAAAGTTACTCGTTTCTGCCATTTGGTTCTTATGAATACCCAGTACTTGCTCTGCCAGATCCTGACCGATACGGCCCGGCACGAGAACAGCCGTTTCACAACCATTTGCTTTCATAACCTTTAGCTGAGGTACTAACGAGTTTTTGAACCCTTCTTCACTCATAGGCTTAACGATACCCGTAGTACCGATAATGGAAATACCACCTTCGATACCCAGGGTATGATTTAAGGTTTTCTTGGCTAATACCATACCGTTTGGTACGCTCACCGTTACCGTTACGCCTTGGCCATGTACACAATGCTCTTCAAAGACGATGTTCATCATCGTCCTAGGCCCTGGATTGATAGCCGGTTCTCCTGGCGGCATCGCAAGGCCCGGTTTCGTTACCGTCCCAACGCCAAAGCCTGCCCGGAATCGTAGTTCACCAGTATCATCAAGGGTCACTGTCGTTTCCACATCATTGCCATGGGTTACATCAGGATCGTCGCCGCCGTCTTTCATAACGGTCACCTTAGCCTCTGTATCGGATATGACCTCTACGGCTTTAATAGGCACCTCAATATACTGACCTTGAGGATTTTCAATGACCACTTGATCCACGATGTTCTTATCTAAGAGGGCCAATAAACCAGCTTTCATACCTGCCGTAGCACATGAACCTGTGGTATAGCCACCCTTCATGTCCTCTACTTTCATAAGGCCTCCTACACCGATAGGGTTAGCAACTCCAATGAATCAAACTAACCCTATCTTATGGACATATGTTATTAGGAACGGAAGTTAACGAATTGCAATTCTACAGGAATATCCAATTGTTTTAACATTTGGATTACTGCTTGCAAATCATCTTTATCCTTACCAGATACGCGCACTTGATCCTCTTGGATAGATGCTTGTACCTTGATTTTCATGTTTTTAATTGCTTTTACTACTTCTTTAGCATTTTCTTTTGTAATGCCTTTTTTAATAGTAATGATTTGGCGAACTGTAGCACCAGCAGCTGGTTCAACTTTACCATAATCAAGATTTTTAATCGCTACGTTACGTTTAACCATTTTGCCTTTTAAAACATCGATAATGGCATTCAATTTATATTCATCATCACCGATGATTTTGATAGTGTCACCTTCAAGACTAATTTCCGCTTTAGAACCACGGAAATCATAGCGCGTACCAATCTCTTTTTTCGCTTGGTTTACCGCATTATCTACTTCCTGCATATCCACTTCGGACACAACGTCAAAGGAACAATCTTTAGCCATTTTATACCTCCTACACCGGAACCCGTTGGGCATGGGGTCCATAGCATTACTTTCATCATCCTCATATTCCAAGTGAAAGTGTAGATGTACACCAAATCGGAATATATCTCTATAATTATACCTTATAACAGGCTTATTTTCTAGGTAAATCGAGATTTTTAATTATAACTATTATTAATCATAGAAGAATTATCCATTGGATATCTATTGAATAAATATATAGATAAATATAAAAAATTTATACATATAATCAATATAGTCAAGAAATAGAAAAAGACTGCACTCTTTCAAATGCAGTCTTAAGGTTATAATTATAAAATTGTGATTTCATCGTAAGTAGGTTGAACTACTAGCTCGCCTTTAGAGTTAATAATCCCCCATTTGCCTTTAATTTTTACAGGGCTGTAACCATGAGAGAAGCTACCAGTACCAGAAATATCTTTCATAACTGGAGTTTCTGTCACTGTACCATCAAGGGATAGAATCTTATAATTACCGTCTTTGTTATATACCCATGTATACGTATCACCAAGGAACGTTTTTACGTTCATAGATTTATCGCCTTTATAGATAACGCGACCAGTAGCCATATCTACTACATAACGATTTGTATCGTTAGTAACGGACATTTCGTGCTCACCTACAAACTCGATAGAATCGTATTTAAATGGTATCTCTTGCTTACCTGTTTCCATATCAAAAATACCGTATTTATTAGTATCTTTATTTTTCAATGTTAACAATACATTGTTTACATCGATTGTACCAGCTTCATAGTTGCCAGGTTGAATTACATATTGACCTTGACGATTCATAAAGCCTAATTTGCCTTCATTACGAACCAAAGTACCATGTTCTTCCATAGGGTATACATAATCGTTCTTACTGTCGATTACAACAGTACCATTACGATCAATATAACCACGCTTCATACCATCATCTACAAGACCGCCAAGGCCATCAAGATATACGCCACCATGATTATAGAAATAGCCCATACCTACAAGACCTAGAATACCACCAAGGCCAAAGTGACTTACCTTACGGCGGAATTCAGCCAAGCCATTTTTATATGGATATACTTCACTAGATGGAGCATTAAACAATACAGTACCTTTACCATCAATAGCAACCACTTTGCCATTAGCTTTTACAAAGGCACGGTCCTCACTAAATTTAGTTTCTACATCAGATAATGCTTTAAATTGAGGCTGAATCACTACATTGCCATTTGTATCTTTAAATCCTAGTTTACCTTTTTCTGTGAAAGCTACATAAGAATCACTTGGATAGTTTTGACTAACGGTTTTAGGATCGAAATCATTTAACTCTTTAACAGCCGTATTCTTCTCATTAAGGCTGCTATATAAAGCTTCTTGCGCTTCTTTGCCGGATTCTAATACAGTACCATCGCCTTTAATGTGAGAAATTTTATTTTTACCTTCCTCAACAAAGAACGTACCGTCCTTTTTACTAGATGCATCTAAGGATTTATAGGCTGGAGCTAGTACGACTTGACCATTAGTACCTACGATACCCCATTTACCCTTTTCTTTTACAAGCCCTAAATAACCTTGTTGTAGTAAGGAGTCATCTTTCAATACCTTCATAGCCTTTTTTACACCTGCTGGTGGCTCTTTAACAGCGCCAGAAATAGGTACGAAGGTATCAAGTCGACCAATACCAACACCTACGCCCACAGAGGTACTACTAGAACGGTTTGAAGATTTTTCTGTAGTTGTTGTTGTAGATGTAGATAGAGTCGAAGTATGTTGTTCACGTGTAACTTTTGTACTAGTAGATGTTGGTGTATCTTGATTCATCACTGTTGTACTAGTAGTAGATGTTGTAGTAGATGCTGCGAAAGCACTTGTAGACATAGCCGCCAACACACAAGCGACTAATAAGGATTTCTTGTTAAGTTTCATAAATCTCTCCTCTTATTACTCAAAGGTCTATACATATAAAAAATATATAAATAATTATT
>CAUHTB010000148.1 GCA_959608595.1 uncultured Veillonella sp.
GAGGTTATTAAACTTGATAAAAATAGACTATATGTCACTGTATATCCAGATGACCAAGAAGCGTATGATACATGGCATAATGATTGTGGTGTAGAGGAAAGCCATATTACACGCCTTGAAGATAACTTCTGGGAAATTGGTGAAGGCCCATGTGGTCCTGACAGTGAAATTTTCTTCGACCAAGGTCCTGAACATGGTTGTGATGATCCTAATTGCGCACCAGGTTGTGACTGTGATCGCTATCTTGAAATCTGGAACTTAGTATTTACACAATTCAATAAAATGCCAGATGGATCTTATGAACCATTACAACACAAAAATATTGATACAGGCGCCGGTCTTGAACGATTGGCTTCCGTATTACAAGGTTGTAAAACAAACTTTGAAACAGATTTGATTTTCCCAATTATTGAAGCTACAGCTAAACGCGCTGGTGTTACATATAACGAAAATCCAAATACTGATGTTTCTTTAAAGGTTATCGCTGACCATGCTCGTGCTGTCACTGCATTAATTTCCGATGGCGTATTGCCATCCAACGAAGGTCGTGGTTACGTATTGCGTCGTATTTTACGTCGTGCTGTACGTCATGGCCGTTTACTTGGTATTGAAGGTATCTTCTTAACACCACTTATTGATGTAGTGGTAGATATTCTTGGCCCTGGTATTAAATCCATTGCTGAGAAACAAGACTTCGTTAAACGGGTTGTACAAAACGAAGAAGAACGATTCAACCAAACCTTGGAACAAGGTCTTGAATTGTTGAATTCTTTGATTGATACACTTGCTGCTGAAAAAGCAACAGTAGTTCCTGGTACAGAAGTATTCAAACTATATGATACATACGGATTCCCTTGGGAATTAACAGAAGAAATCGCTTCTGAACGCGGCTTTACAATCGACCATGAAGGTTTTGAAGCAGCTATGAAGGAACAACGTGAACGCGCTCGTGAAGCTCGTGTAAAAGAAGATGCTAAGGTAGCAACACCTGACATTACATTCTTGAAAGACGAAGAGCTTCTTGAAGATGAAGCTGTAACTGCTTCTTCCGTATTAATGATCGGCAAAGGCTCTGAACGTTTGCAAACAGCTGCTGATGGCGATGAAATTACTGTTATCGTACGCACCACACCATTCCATGCTGAAGGGGGCGGTCAATTAGGCGATACAGGCTTTATCGTTGGCCCAATGGGTAAGGTAGAGGTTCATAATACGAAACGTTTACCTGAAGGCACTGTATACCATATTGGTACTGTTGTGGAAGGCTCCATTTCCGAAGGCGATGATGTAACACTTGAAGTAGATACAAATCGCCGTGCTGCTATGGCTCGTAATCATACAGCAACACATTTATTACATGCAGCATTGAAAAAGGTTCTAGGCGAGCATGTTAACCAAGCTGGTTCCTTAGTAACTCCAGATTACTTGCGTTTCGACTTCACTCACTTCTCTCCTGTAACACAAGAAGAACTTGATCAAATTGAAGCTCTTGTAAATGAAGAGATTTTAAAAGCTACAGATTTAGCTATTGCGGAAATGTCCATGGACGAAGCAAAAGCTAAAGGTGCGATGGCGCTCTTTGGTGATAAATATGGTGATGTAGTTCGCGTTGTAGAGGTTCCTGGTTTCTCCGTTGAATTATGTGGCGGTTCTCATGTAGGTAATACAGCTTTCATTAGTTCCTTCCGCTTAACATCTGAAGCGGGTATCGGCTCTGGTGTACGTCGTATTGAAGCAATTACAGGTCGCGCAGCTCTAGATGCAGCAAAACATGATCGCTTGACTATCGAACGCATGGCAGGCGAGCTTAAAACTAAAGCACCTCAAGTAGAAGAACGTTTGCACCAAGTGTTGGCTGAAGCAAAAGAAACTGCTAAAGAATTAGAACAAATTCGCAAAGAGGTTTCTGCAGCTGGTGCGGCAGATATCATTGCTGGTAAGGTAATGATTGGTGACGTTGCATTTGTAGCGGCTGCTGTAAAAGCTTCCTCTATTGATGAGTTACGTGATATGGCTGATATGGGCCTTGATAAATTAGATGGTTCTGGCGTAGTGCTTGTAGGCGCTGCTATGGGTGATGACAAAGTCAACTTTGTATGTAAAGTATCCAAAGATGTAGTGGCTAAAGGCGCTAAAGCTGGTAATATCGTAAAAGCAGCAGCTCAAGTAGCTGGTGGTAATGGCGGTGGCCGTCCAGATATGGCTCAAGCAGGTGGTAAAGAACCAGCTAAATTGATGGAAGCGTTAAAAGCTGGTGGTGAAGCTTTAACATCTATGTTACAATAGGCATATAATTTTATAATTATACTTGTATCTGTTATAGAAAAATCTTATAATGCATAAAAAGTTACTGACTTTGTAGCTTTAATTCAAGTATAATAGGAGGCGAGGTTTCACTTTTACAGTGAAACCTGCCAATGTAATAAAAAGGAGGGATACGATGAAGGTTTCTGATGAAACTATGTTATTCCGTAAAGTAGACGATGAACCGATGACAGCTGAAGAGGTTCTTACTCGTGTTTATCAATCTATTCAAGAAAAAGGTTACAATCCAATTAATCAAATCTTAGGGTATCTAATCTCTGGAGACCCTGCGTACATAACAAGTTATAATAATGCGCGTTCCGATATCCGTCGTTTAGAGCGTGATGACTTGATTGAAGAATTGTTGAAAGAATACGCAAAGGCTAAACAACTATAATGAGAATTATGTCATTAGATGTAGGCAGCCGTACTATCGGTATTGCCTGTAGTGATGCACTGCTCATGACAGCACAAGGTATTGAAACCATTCGTAGAACATCTCTTGAAAAAGACTTTAACCGCTTACAAGAACTCATTACTGAGTATGAAGTACATGAACTTGTAGTAGGTATGCCGAAAAATATGAATGGTACAAAAGGTGAACGGGCTGAAAAGACTGAAGAATTCGTTGCAAAAATGAAGGAAGTCATCGATTTACCTGTTACATATTGGGATGAGCGGTTATCTACTGTTATGGCTGAACGTCAACTCATCGCAGCTGATGTGAGCCGTAAAAAGCGTAAATCCGTTATCGATAAAATGGCAGCGGTTGTAATTTTGCAAGGATCTCTAGATCGCTTGCAGTTTAATAAATAAGTATTTTTCCTTAAGGAGGGTTTCCAATGGTTGACCAAAATTTTGAAGGTGAAGTGTATTATTTGGAATTCGAAGACGAACATGGTAATAAACAATACTTCACAGAAGATGTTATCTTGAGCCATGAAGGTCAAGAGTATGCCGTTCTTGTACATGTACAAGATGAAGATGCCGACCATGAAGGTCAAGATGACACGTACATGATCTTGGCTCGCATCGAAACAAATGAAGAAGGCGTAGAAGAATACGTACCTTTGGATGAAGAAGATGAAAACTTTGAAACTCTAGTAAAATTGTATGAAGACATGGATGAAGACGAATAATCGTTTTTAGCATAAATTTAGCGTGTTGTCAGTGGACAATGCGCTATTTTTATTTTGTTATACCTTATCATTGTTGTACAAAGAAGGGACTTCATTCATGCTAAGGGCATAACAAATATATAAAATTAATATATTGCATAAAATGGAATAAGTGGAATCATTGCCCTTTTATATAGGGGAAATATAGAGTTTATGGTATAATGAATTGATATACTGTTATGTTACAGAAAGGAACTCAACAACGTGAGAAAAGCC